>JAFYJP010000032.1 GCA_017538085.1 Bacteroidales bacterium
GACCCTGCTCCTTCAACAACTTTCGCCCACCTTGACGCTACAACCGTCTTGAGCAGAAAGATTACCGAAATGGGCATATATCCTGCCGTTGACCCTCTTGAGTCGTCATCAAGGATTCTTGACCCGGCAATTGTCGGTGAAGAACATTATAACACCGCTCAGCGAGTTATCCAGATACTTCAGAAAAACAAGGAACTTCAGGATGTCATCTCAATCCTCGGTATGGAGGAATTGTCAGATGAGGACAAACTGATAGTCAGCCGTGCACGTAAGGTCCAGCGTTTTCTGTCACAGCCTTTCCACGTTGCTGAGAAGTTTACAGGTGTTCCAGGTGTCATGGTTGATATAAAAGATACTGTTTCCGGTTTCAAGAGGATTCTTGACGGGGAAGTCGATGAATATCCCGAAATGGCTTTCCTCAATGTTGGAACTCTTGAAGAAGCTATAGAAAAGGGTAAGAAACTGCTTAGTCAAGTAAAGTAACGGGTTATGATTCTAAAATTGATTTCACCGGAAAAAACTCATTTTGACGGAGAGGTAAGCTCAGTTGGGGTTCCAGGTACGAATGGACGTAATTTCGTGATTCTCAATGATTATGCGCCTACTATCTCTGTGCTTGACAAGGGTACCGTGAAATACACACATGAAGGTGTCGTTGACAATCTTGAAATAGAAGGCGGTTTTATAGAAATATGTGACAATGTTATAGTCATCTGTGCGGAAATTAATTCTTAATTCTGTCTGAATATGAAGAAGATGTTGATTATTAGTAATTTGATAACATTCGTTTCAGGTTTGATGGGCTATTTCATACTTAAATATGCTCTGCCGCAGTTTTTTTTCAGCTCATACCCAATTATTATTGTGTATTATATGGCTATCATAACTGCTTTTTGCATAATCATATTTTCTTCAAAAAACAGGAAAGGAACTGTCTCAACGAGTTTGTATTTTATTCTTAAGGGAATATTGCTTGTGTTAAGCATCATTTTCTTTTGGATAATGATGAAATATTATGTTGACAGAAGTGCTGTCAAATCACTTGCGATAGTTTTTGTTTCTATGTATTTGGTAATTATTTTTTTGGAGGCATGGGTACTTTTGGAGACAGGAAAAAAATGAATTGGAGAATAATTGCAGTTTTGCTTTTAATGTGTCTTCCTCTTGCCGGATATTCCGAAAAGACAGAAGAAAAACCAGAACTCAATATCAACGAAGTGATTTTCGGTCATATAGGTGACTCGTATGAATGGCACATTACTGAATGGAAAGGAAAACCTGTCGCAGTCTATCTTCCTGTAATTGTGTATAGTAAGACAAGCGGCTTTAATGTTTTTTCATCGAAGAAACTTTGTGAAGGTAACAATTATAATGGATTCCAATATGGGAATCCTGAAGGGAAAAATGCCGATAAGGTGGTGGAGATTGTTAACGGCAATGAAGTCAGACCGTTGATTGACATATCAATTACAAAAAATGTGCTCGGACTTTTCTTCAATTGTGCTGTGCTGTTAGTGTTGGCGTTTTCTGTATCGAACTGGTATAAAAAACATTCATACGAGACTCCGCCGAAAGGACTCAGGGGAGGGATTGAAATTTTAATACTCAGCGTTGAGGATGATATCATCAAACCGTGTGTCGGGGAGAATTACAAGAAGTTCTCGCCTTATCTTCTCACTGCTTTCTTTTTCATCTTCGTCAACAATATCATGGGATTGGTTCCGATTATTCCTGGCGGAGCAAATTTAACCGGCAATATTGCAATTACATTTGTTCTGGCAATGTTCACATTTTTCATGGTAAACATATTCGGTTCCAAGACATACTGGAAGGATATATTATGGCCTGATGTGCCTGTCTGGATGAAAGCTCCGATTCCGTTGATGCCTCTCATAGAGATTTTCGGCCTCTTCACCAAGCCTTTTGCCTTGATGATTCGTCTTTTTGCCAATACCCTGGCAGGCCATATCATCATATTATGTCTGACATGTGTAGTGTTTATCACCGTATCTCTGGGTGCTGTTTTAAATGGTTTTATGTCGGTTGTGGCTGTACTGTTCATAGTATTTATGGATATTCTTGAAATATTGGTGGCATACATTCAGGCTTATGTGTTTACTATATTGTCTTCAATTTTCATAGGTATGGCGCAGGTGAAAGAAGAGGAATGAAACAAGAATGATAAATAAAAGATAATGAATAAAATATAATTAAAAAAAGAAAGGGAAAAATCATGTTATTATCAGTTTTATTACAGGTTGCTCAAGCTGCCGTAGATTATTCAAAGTCAATTATGGTGTTAGGAACAGCAATGATAGTATTTGGAGCTGCATGGGGAATAGGCCGTATAGGAACTAATGCCATGGATTCAATGTCACGTCAGCCGGAGGCTGCCGGAAACATCCGTTCTGGTATGCTTTTGGCTTGTGCATTGGTTGAAGGCGTCTCATTGTTTGCCGTTGTTGTTTGTCTTATCGCTATTAGCAAATAGTCGTTCGAGATGTCGTTATTAACTCCTGATGGTGGATTGGTCTTCTGGATGCTTCTTGCATTCGGAATAGTGTTTTTTATCCTTGCAAAGTTTGCATGGCCTGTAATAACAGGTGCAGCCGAAAAACGCACTAATTTCATCAACAACTCAATGGAATCTGCTAAGGAGGCTAATCGCAAGCTCGCTGATATTAAAACAGAAGCTGATGGTATCATAGCAGAGGCCTATGAGCAGCGCACTCAAATAATGAAGGAGACGGCTGAGTCGAGGGACAAGATAATATCCGATGCCAAAGATAAGGCATCTTCAGAGGCCAGAAAGATTATTGAAGATGCCAATGTTCAGATAGAACGTCAGAAACAGGAGGTGATGGACAGCTATCGTAGGGAAGTGTCTGAAGCTGCAGTACAAATTGCGGAAAAGATACTTCGCCGCGAACTTGCAAAAGACGGTGAACAGATAGCTCTGATCAACTCAATGCTTGACGAACTTAACAAACAACAATAGCAGATGAACAACAGCTTGATATCAAATCGTTATGCTAAGGCTCTTATAGATTATGCTGAGTCGATTGGTCAGGACACGAGACTTTATTCGGAGATGAGACTTTTGGATGAGACATTCGATAAGGTTCATGAACTGGGCAAGGCAATGCGTAACCAGCTTGTATCGGTGGAACAACGGAAATCGCTTCTCACTACTGCGGCAGGAGGTAATGTCAGTGACGCTTTCAGCCGATTTTTGGAGATGCTGTCGGAGAAAGAACGTTTCGGCAATGTCCATCAGATTTCACTGAAATATTGTGAATTGTATCGTCAAAGACATAATATACATTATTGTGTGCTGACAACCGCGATACCGCTTACTGATGAAGAGTTGAAACATATAAGTGATGAAATTACGAAATTCTCTCCAAATGTTTCCGAGTTGGAGATCCGTAATGATGTTGATGCAAGTGTTTTAGGGGGATTTGCCATCGAGACAGATTCCAAGCTGTTGGATGCAACGGTACGTCACCAGTTACAAGAAATAAAGAATGTTTTGGTTGGTAAAAATCAAATTTTGAATTAAAAAATGATAGACAATATAAATGTTAGTGAAGTATCGGAAATCCTTCGTATGCAGCTTGAAGGCATTGATTCCAAGGCTCAGTTTGAGGAAATTGGCAAGGTGCTTCAGGTAAGCGACGGTGTGGTCAGGATATTTGGTCTTAACAATGCTGAAGCCAATGAACTGCTTGAGTTTGAAAGTGGAATCAAAGGTGTTGTAATGAATCTTGAGGAGGACAATGTCGGTGCCGTCTTGCTCGGTCCTACCGATCAAGTTGAAGAGGGACAGATGGTGAAACGCACCGGACGTATTGCTTCCATCAATGTCGGCGAAGGTTTGCTTGGAAGAATCATCAATCCGCTCGGCGAACCTATTGACGGTGGAGTTCCGATTACCGGAGCAAATGTTGAAATGCCGCTTGAACGCAAGGCTCCGGGTGTAATCTATCGTGAACCTGTCAGCCAGCCGCTACAGACCGGCATTAAGGCGATTGATGCCATGATACCTATCGGAAGAGGTCAGCGTGAACTCATTATTGGTGACCGTCAGACCGGTAAGACGAGCATAGCAGTCGATACCATTATCAACCAGAAACGTAACTATGATGAAGGAGATCCGGTATATTGTATCTATGTTGCCATCGGTCAGAAGGGCTCTACGGTAGCCAATATTGTGAACACGTTACGAAACCACGGAGCTATGGAATATAGC
>JAFYJP010000033.1 GCA_017538085.1 Bacteroidales bacterium
ACAGCAATGACTGTTGACCCGACAAATCCTGACAGAGTATTCATTGGTGGCATGGACCTTTGGGAAGGCATCAAAGTTCCAGGCAACAACATATTCCAATGGACTCAGAGAACTTCAGCAGAGAATTCCACATCTCAGGCTTACGTTCCTCAGAACCATTTCCAATACATGTTTGTTCCTTCTATTGTCGGATATGGTGAAACTATAGTTATCGCTTGTGAAAACGGTATTTACCTCTCTTACAGACTCGGTGCTATCTCAAGAAGTGCTTCTTGCAATATCAACCTCATCACCAGCCAGTTCTACACTGTCGCTGCTGACTATGCAGGAGCAACAATGGGCGGCAGCCAGGGCAACGGTACCGTTGTTATCAACAAATCAAGCTACACCGGCAAATCCGGCAGCAACTACCATATATTACTCGGAGAACTCACTGGTAATGATTATACCTTTAATAATATAGGCGGATATTGTCATTATTCATTAATCTATCCGAATGCAAAATACGTTTCCATCAATGGAAACATCGATCTTAAGGACGAATCACAAACCGCTTATTCAGATTTCAGCGGTGTCCAAACGCTCATCCTCTATCGTCACGATGGTCAGTATCCGCAGGATATCTCCTATTGGCAAAGTGATGACTACTACAAAGCAATAGAAGACAGTGCTGGCTACATCGCTCCATCTATCCTATGGGAAGACTTTGATTGGGAATATAACACAGATGTGGTAACTTATTCAGACACCATGTATCATTATGCAGGCGATACAATATATGCAGCAAGTAACAATGCTAACTACCCTATCCCTTACGTACTTGACCAAGACCTCCCAACAGGTAGCAAAATCGTGATAGAAGACCATGTTGCATCAAGATTTTTCGTGGGTGTGAAGAACTTGATATTCATGACAAAGTACGCTTCAAACTTCAATATTGACTTCAAAACAAGCAGTCCTTGGTGGATCATCTCCGCAAGAGACGTCAACGGTGTCACAGGCACTCCACAGTGTATGGCTGTATCTAAAGACTGCAACTATCTGTACGTTGGTACCCAAGAAGGCAGACTTTTCAAGATTTCAAATCTTGCGTACGCACAAGATGAAAACACAGCTCGTGTATGCACCTACAATGCATCATTCTCAACCTGCACACCTAATCCTTATTGCGTTGTCAATACTACAGAACTCAATATCCCAACAAACGGACGTACAATAACTTCAATAACAGTAAATCCTGTAAATCCTGATATAGTTGTAGTAACCTTAGGAAACTATGGATATAACGACTACATCTACATGACAACAAATGCACGCTCCCAGAATCCTACTTTCACACAAGTTCCATTCTCAGTAGATTCACCTGTTTATACAGCAACTTTCATTGAAAATAATGAAGACCTTCCTAACTACCTCCTCATAGGCACTGATTTCGGTATCTTCCAAAACACTGATGTTGTAAATGGCGGCGAATTCGTAAAACAGGATAACGGTATGGGTGAAGTTCCTGTGTTCATGATCAGACAACAGAATGTCATTACACCTAAAGACGCAAACGGCAATTACAGGCCAACATATTACATTGATTTTGATGCAGAAGAAACTGATACAGTATATATCACTTCTTATCGTAACATCTACGCTGCAACATACGGCGGAGGTCTCTTCGAATGCACCACATTCAACGAACAAAACAAAAACATTAATACCCCAACAGGCATCAATGACTATTCAGAGACTTCCAAGAACAGTGTATCTGTTTTTCCAAACCCTGTATCCGACTATGCTAATATAAATATCTCCACAGCTGCTGACACAAATGTTGAAATCAGTATTTACAATATGAACGGTTCTCTCATTGAATCATTCATACGCTACAGCAGCAATGGCATAATCAACTGCCAAATTAACACTGCTGACTTCCCAATGGGTACTTACATTGTTAAAGTCAATACAGTCAATGGTACTACATCATCAAAATTCATTGTCGTTAAATAATTAATTAAGTAGTTGAAAATGAAAAATATAATTACATTATTCTGCGCTTTTTTATTAAGCGTGTCTCTTATCGCTCAAAACCGTGCTTACAAACCGGAACTAAATTCACCGGCAGATGAATCTACGGATATGATGATTGTTACCCTTCTCGACTGGAATCCAATCGCAGGTTATCTTAATATCCATTATGAACTTCAACTTGCCGACAATACAAACTTCAACAACCCTGTCGTTATCGAAAGTGTTGCATCTGCAGTTTATACCCCAACCCTGAAATTCAATACAACCTATTATTGGAGAGTAAGAGCCATAGATGATGATCCTGCAACTCCTGTCAGTGACTGGAGTGATGTATGGTCTTTCACCACATTCGCAACAGTGATGCTGTCATCTCCTCAAAACAACTTTAACGCAGCTCAATCACCTCGTCCAATACTTAAATGGAGAACCATCAATACCAATGAAAACTTCCGTGGAATAGAAAAATTCGAAATCAAATATTCCACCAATGAAGACATGTCTGATGCTGTCACCAAATTCGTTGACTATTCCAATAAGAACAATACATCTATAACTGCTCAGGATACATTGTTCAATTTGACTTTCGGTCAGATTTACTATTGGGATGTAAGAGCATATAATGATGCTGAAGGCGATTTTGAATCCGTTTCAGACTGGACAAATTCACCTTATAAATTCATCGTTATCAATGAGCCTACACTCAACAAACCTACTTTAAAGAAAAATATTGATGTTGACCCAGATGTAACACTCGAACTGAAAAACGAATACATACCAGTTATGTATGAATTCCAAATCGCTTATGATTCGTCGTTCACCAGCACAAGCCTCGTTGTAGATGAATTGTCATCATCCAAGTCTTATACTGCTCCAGTTTTGGAATTCGGCGAAACATACTACTGGAGAGCACGCCATTCTTATGGAAATGCTGTATCCGATTGGTCATATACTGATAATCAGGTTTGGTGGTTCCAAGTAATCTCCCAGCCAGAACTTAAAGCTCCTAAAAATGGTGTGGCCATTGGCGCTAACGGTGCTCTGACATGGAATAAAATCTCCACTTGCGACGTTTACTATGTGGCAGTATCCACAAGCAGTGATTTTCCTAACGTTGACACCCTTACACGTATCTATGAATACAAGCCTATTACAGCCAATATCCAGTCTTTCAGCATTGCAAAAGCTTCAAGTATTGTAAATGCTGCAGGAACTTACTACTGGAAAGTAATGGGCTCTCAAAAGAATTTCAAAGGTGAAACCGAAAATACAGAATGGAGTGAAACCAGAAATTTCGTTTATAATCCAACAGGTATTAAAGACTACAATCCTTTGAGACTCTCCGTTTATCCTAACCCAAGCCATGGAAACATTACCATTGAAGTTGACAACAATGTACAATCTGCCTTGGTGACCATTTATGATTTGGTGGGAAAGGTTAGATTCAGTGAATATATAGACTTTAACGGCAGCAGCCGCGAAATCAGCGTAGCTCTCGACAACGGCTTATATATCCTCGAAGTCAACAACAACGGAGTAAAATCCAACAAGAAAATCACAATTCAATAATATCAATTGATATAACCAATAAAAAAGGCA
>JAFYJP010000034.1 GCA_017538085.1 Bacteroidales bacterium
CACACTCAGCATGTGGAAAATGTTGTGGAGTTGATACTGCAGTAGTGGTGCTTGTTGGTGATATACAGGTCGCCTATCCCCTCTTGGTTCATATAGCTGTGTTCCACTGGTTTCATTCGTCCGGTACTTGGACGGTAGTAGATACCTTTTGCTATTCTGATGGACACTCCACCTCGGTTGCTGTGATATTCACGCTGCACCTTTTTCTCGAAGAGTTTCACATCGCAGTATTGCCACAGGATAGTGGCCGCTTTGTTGAACATATACAGATTAGGCTTTCTTCAAAAAACCGGCTTTAAGCGTTGTCAAAATACATTTAAAGCCGAGTTTGTCTGCATTGTTATTCAAATAAGTTATTCATTTCTATAATATTCTGCACATCGTCATAATACTCATTTTGCACCAATCCTACCGTTGTGACAAGTACAATTTGGACCGACTTCTTTGTTCCCGTCTCCGTCCTGAACCTTTCGACCTTATTCATCAAAACCTCATCGTAGTCAGCATCAATTGCGAAACGGGTTTTTGAATACTTTATCTCGCACAACGTTATTACCTGGTCTCTTCTGTCAATCAGCATATCTATCTGCGCTCCACGTCCATCCGATGAATCTGTTTTTGACCGCCATGAATACACGTTGCTTATCACGCCCATAATACCCAAAGCTGCCTTTATCTGTTCCACATGATCAAAACACACTCGTTCGAAAGCAAGGCCGCTCCACGCATAATACTGCGCGGTTTCTTGATTCAAAGTCCAGAAATGCCTATCTACATTTCTATTGTCACGAATAAACTTGAAATAGAACAGAGTGTAGAAGTCAACCAATTGATATACAGCTCCACGTTCTTTTCTGCCAAGAGGCGAGAACTTGCGTATAAATCCACAGTATTCCAAGTCGGATAGCGCTTTTGTAACATTACCGTTGTTTGGCATCTTCCCTTCTTTCAATAGTTCTTCCCGAGTCATTCCCGCCCGCTTCGAGGCCAATGTTGTCACAATAGTCACATATCGTTCTGGATTCTTGAACAGCGATGCATAGAGTTCATCAAATTCACCCCACAGATTTCCTTCTGGGTTGAAGAAAATATCATCAATATTCTGTGCCAAACTTCTTCCTTTTCGAAGAAAACTCCAGTAAAACGGAACACCACCCATTATCATATAGCACTCCATTATCTGCCTACGTGACATAGACAGTCCTCTACTCGTAACATACTCTTCGCATTCATGCAGAGAGAATGGTTTGACGTGAATTCGGACAGTCACCCTGTTGTGCAAACCACCATGATTCTTTATCACATTGTTGACCATCCATGAAGTGGCAGAGCCGCATACAATCAACAGTACATCCTTCCGGGCTGATGCCCATCCGTTCCAGAAATGTTCCAATGCCGAGACGAACCCGGAATGCTGTGTGTCCATCCAAGGCATTTCGTCTATAAACACAATCTTCTTTCTGCTTTTCGATTTCTTAACCAGTTCCTTTAGTAGGCCGAATGCCTCAATCCATGTTTTGGGGAATTGTGATGATTCAATACCATACTCCTTCAAAGAATCCACCCAGGCTTCCAATTGACTTTTCTTGTCCGCATTTGCGAGTCCGGCATGAGAAAAAGTAAGCTTCGCCCCAAACACCTCTCTTATCAGGTACGTCTTCCCAACACGTCGTCGTCCATATACCGCCACGAACTCGGAATTCTTTGTCTTGTATGCATCCAAAAGCATCTGCTGTTCAGGTTCTCTTCCTATCAACATATCATGTGTTTTATTTATATCTCGAGTGCAAAAATATGAAATATTTTCAAAAACTCGGCTTTAATATCAAAAAAAAACAAGTTAAAGCCAGGTTTCTAAATGCTAATCAGCGATCCTGTCTCGATATAGTCATAACGTCAATCGGCCACCAAATATTTGATTGCTTGCCGGGCTTTAGGGCATTTCTGAACCTCGTCGAATATAATAAGCGACTTACGTTCGAAGAGCTGTACATTACAGGTTTTCCCGAATTCCCAGAAATTTATTATGCGTAATTGCCGATTTCTCCGAAATTTTGTTAGTGGATTTTGTCGAATCCCCCGAAATGTTTCAATTTTTGTGTACTACTTGCAAAAAGTAGACTGTACTGCTCACCTCTTTCAACTAAATTGCGGAAGAACCACTTTTTTCAGGTTAAGACCCTTGAAACTTTTTCCGTGAAAGACAATTCCGGCTGTACTTATTTTCTGTTGAATATTTCGGATAGTTTGTTGTATTCTGTTGAATAGGAGATACCTACGCCTTGGGTGTAAGGACTGTTTGTCTCAAACAATGAATATTCGTTTGTACGGTTGAATGCTTTAACGCGCAATTTGCCATCGGGAGTTATTTTATATTCGATGTTGACATCACCGATGAAGCTGTTTGATGCACCAGCCTGAACCGTTGAGCGGTTCTGAACGCCGAAATTGCCGTCTATTATGAGGCGGTCGTCAAGGAATTGGGTTTTGACATATACTTCGAATTCTTCCGGTGAATATCCCGATGCTGGATTGTAGTTCACGCCAACGTCAATTCCTTTATATAATTGTGAAATCCATTCTGAGAGCTGACTTGAGATAAGGCCGACTGAGTTGGAACTTATGCTTGATGCCAGGGTGTTCTCAGAAGAGAAACTGAATGATTTGAGTATCAGAAGTGAAAATACCTGTTGGGTGACAGCAGCCTGGTCGTTGATGTCTATGGCGGAATAAATCATGGATCTGACATCTTCGTCAACGTTTGGCATTTCAATGTCGAAAGTTATAGACGGATCATACAGTGAGCCGCTCAAGTTGATGATGCAGTTGACCTGAACGCGTTGTTGTGCCAGAGCTTCATCGGAAATTGTAGGTATGCTTTGGAGCGATGCTTTCACCTGATATACAGCCTGCAGGTCGAGAATTGCATTGCTTGGGGCACCGTTGAAAATGATGGTTCCACCCTTGGTGATAGTGAAATTACGCCTGATAAAATTGTCGATGTTAAATCGGAATTCACCAGAGTTTACGGTATAGTCACCATTCATGTTGTAATTGCCGTTTTTAGCCTGATTATAGGTGATTTCGCCGTTTCCGGTGATGGACATGTCACCTACATTGTATGGAAGAACAATGTTGATTTGAGTGCCGTCGGAAATGTTGGCTTTGGCATTTATTGCCATAGAATTGCTTCGAGGTATGTTTGTGGTAATTTGTCCATTCTCCTGCTCATCTGTTTTTGAAACAAAAGTGATGAAGGATTTCTGTGATGCCGTTTTGCTTGTGGATACGGCTATTGTCACATCAGTGCCCTGATTTGTGCTTACATCAGCATTGACATCTATATCATTTAGTTTTCCCTTGGCCTTTACGTTGCCGCTGATGGAAGCATCACCGTATATCGAGCCGTTCAATCTGCTCGTGTTGTCAAGTATGCTGAAATTGTTGAAATCGGTAGCGAGATCGAGGACGAAATCTTTCCAGTTTGTGTGCTTGACGGTGCCTAATACGTTGAAAACGTTGTCTTTATTGTCGTATATTTTGAAATTTCTAAAGTAAAATTCATCCGGCTTAATGTATATCTTGTCGTTGAATGAGTATTGAGTGTTTGTGGCATTGATGGTGAAACCTGCGTTATGAAATGCTATTTCACCATTTGTTTGTAGATTGTCTATGTTGTCGTTGATTTTGATGCCGGCAGACAGAAAACCGTAAGGATTTTTGATGTATTTTTCTGTAAATGAACTAATTAATTCAAGATTTAGACTATCAATAAGTATTGATAAGTCTAAAAGTTTGTTGTTTTTGGGATAATAATTGCCTATAATGTTGATAATTGTGTCGTTTAACATTGGGTTAAAAAGTTTTGTGTCAAGATTAAGGGCGTATTTTTTATCATCCCATTGGGTTTCCAAATACAGGTTTCCGGTAGGGTAATCATTGATTATTATGTCGTTGACATTGATATCTGCAAATAATACAGGTTGGTTCCTTTCACTTGATGACAGGCTTGCTTTTCCATTGATGATGCCATCAAGCTCGAGACTCTTCGGCAAGAATTCCTTGAAAAAATTCAAGTTGATATTGTCAAATGTGGCTGACAATGTTTCGTTTGGATTTTTTGAGTAATTTCCGTCAATGATAAGGGATGCATCGTTTCCCTGAAGTATCAGATTGCGTATGGAAATCAAATTGGTATCGTAGGAAATAAGGTCACTTTTTGCTGTCCACATTGACGTGTCGGAATACATGTATAGTGAATCAGGAATGAAGACATTTATCTTTGGCAGTTCGGATATATCTGCATAGAAGTTAAAATTACCGTTGCGGTTGTTGTAATCGTCACTCCAAGTAATGTCGGCAGTGACCGTATCATTGGATATGCCGAGTTCCCATTTGCTTTTTGAAAGAAACAGCATATCACTCAATTTTGAGTCATCGTCAAGATAAACATTGTTAAGATTTACAGTTGCATTAGCTCTGCAGGAATCATATTGTGCATCAATATTCAGATAGCTTAGGGTTAATGTTTTGTATTGTATTTCCTTCGTGTTCAAATTCAAAGTTGCATGTGAATCGTCTTTTACATCCAGATAAAGCGAGATATCATCATTGATTGACAAAGCTGGGAGGAACTGTGAAACAGTTTTAAAATCCTTGCTTGCATCAATTGAAAGGGTCAGATAGCTCGAATCATTTGCCAGCGGTTTGACCTTACCGGTTTCGTTTAACAGATAATTTGTGACATTTGACAGGATAACAGGGAGTTCCTTGTATGAAAAGTTACCATGGAGATAGATATTGAGATTATCCGACAACAGCGCCACTTCCTTTGTATTGTCATTGGGGTTAAAAGACTGTTTTATGCTGAAGTCGTTTGCATTGACGTTTCGTACAATATCGGAGTACTTGAGGTTTGTGACATACGTCTCCATTGATAATTTGTCTATGTCAGTTCCTTCAATATTGGAATTGATAAAGAAGGAAGTTGTCGCATTTTCTTCGAGGGGGCGTAGTGTCAGTTTGGAGAGGTTGACCTGCTGGGCGTTGACGGAGATATTTGTCATCGGGTCCTGTGAATTCAGAAAATGGCTCACGTATGCTTCAAGGAATATGTTTTCATTGAATACATCAACACTTGCATTAAGCTCTTCGGAATCATTTTCAACAGAGGCATGAACATCTTTGAGAGTAATGTGTTCGAGAGCTACATTGTTCAATTCACCTTGAACCTTGTAAGTTTTCGGGCGGAATCTGTTAGCTGTGCCCGTTGCGTTTATATTTGCGTCAAGGGTGGATATCTTCGAGGTGTTCATTATCTTCCCCACATTGATATTCTTTCCGTTGAGTGCCAATATGAACGAATTGTCGTTAGTGTTTCTGGGTTGGTAAGTCAGTTTTGCATCAACGATGCTGTTGTCGGCAGTAAGGTTTATGTCGGTCTTGAAATCTTGGATTTTGCCTTTAAAAGTGCCTTTGGCATACAGTCTGTCGATTCTGTGGACCTCGTCAGGCAGTGAAAGATTATAGGGTTCGCATACCCCCCTGGTAAATGCTGGAATAACGAGGGCTTCCAAATCATCGGCATTTGTGGTCAGTTCCTTAAGTTTTATGTCGAGATACCTGTATTTATATAATGTGTTCTTGATATATAGGTCGAGATTGAGTCTTGACTTGTCGCAAAAATCAATAAGTATATCGTTGACATGCAGGTCGTTGACATAGCCGTTGGCATTTGCTGACATAATAGTGACAATATTGTTTGCACCGGCGAGAGAGGATGAAAAATAAGCCACATCCTTTGTGTTGACCATGCTGCCTGGTTTTATGCTTACATAGAGTATTACCGAGTCGTTGAAATGTCGGTAGGACTTGTAACTGTTAGAGACTAATGACACATCGGCGCCAAAATCCGATGTCGGGGTTTCTGCTTCTACGTTTTTGAAAGACATCAGGGTACTGCTGATTAATATATCGGCGTGATTGACGCAGGGATTGAATCCTGCCTTTTCAATAAGAGATATATGGTCGGCAGTAAGGGAAATGCTGTCGGGTGTCACTACGAGGTTTTTAGCTTTGACATAACAGTTTTTTGCGTGGATGTCATTGAAATTTATTGCAAGCGGTGTTTCAGGATGTCTGTAATTTCTGTATTTGTAATTGATATTGTTGAGTTCTATGTCATTACCGCAGATTTTAAAGGGTTTTGATTTTTTGTTTTTGTTATCCTTCTTTTTGAATAATTCCATCAGATTGGTTTTACCATGATCTTCATACCAATGGTGATCCATGTAAAAGTCGTTAACACATATCTTATCAATATTGATTTCCATTTCATTTAAGTTCAATTTACCAAGGACCACCTTAATGTTTGCAGCATCAATAAGCGAGTCTTTCTGAAGGTCGGATATATGTAATCCGTCAATCTCTATTGTATTGAATTTGGTAAAACTGAAATTTTTAAAAGAAAAATCGATATTTGCGTTTTCTGAAATGGAATTGGCTGCTATCTTTGCAACTTGATTCTGAACAGAAGGGACAAGAAGTAATCCTGCAGTGATTAGAACGAGTGCTAATACTGTTAAGATTATGATTGTTAATGTTTTAGATATGTATTTTATAACTTTCTTAAACAAAACGCAATGAGTGTTTACATATTAGGAATTGAGTCATCATGTGATGATACTTCAGCGGCAGTGATGGACGGCACGACAGTTTTGTCGAATGTCACTGCAAGTCAGGAAGTGCATCGCCAGTATGGCGGTGTTGTGCCAGAACTTGCATCTCGGGCTCACGAGCAGAATATCATTCCGGTTATAGACAAGGCAATTCACGATGCAAATATAGAAAAAAATAATTTAAATGCGATAGCTTTTACGCTTGGTCCGGGCTTGTTGGGGTCACTTCTTGTAGGTGTTTCATTTTCAAAGGCTTTGGCGATAGGACTTGATATTCCTCTGATAGAGGTTGACCACATTAAGGCACATATTCTTGCACATTTTGCACAGCGTAAGGACCATGAAAAAAATGTCCCTGAATTTCCATACATCTGTTTAGTGGTTTCTGGAGGCCATACTCAGATTGTATTGGTGAAGAGCCCGTCGGATATGCAGATACTCGGCAGTACAATTGATGATGCGGCCGGTGAGACATTTGACAAGGTGGCAAAGATTATGGATTTAGGCTATCCTGGCGGCCCGGTGATAGACAGGCTGGCAAAGGTGGGGGACCCTAATGCTTTTAAATTTGCCAAACCGCACGTTGACGGTTACAATTATAGTTTCAGCGGTCTGAAAACTTCATTTCTTTATTTCTTAAGGGATCAGTTGGTCAGCGATAATGATTTCATTGAGAAACATAAGGCTGATTTGGCAGCTTCAATGCAGAAAACAATCATTGACATTCTCACAAAACAACTTGTCAGGGCTGTAAAGGACTATAAAGTGACACAGGTTGCCATTTCCGGAGGTGTTTCGGCCAACTCAGGGTTAAGAAATGCAATAACCGATTTGGGAAAGAAATATGGATGGAAGGTTTTTATTCCGGACTTTGAGTTCACAACTGACAATGCTGCGATGATAGGAGTGGCAGGATATTTCAAATATTTAGACGGTGAGTTCGCAAATCAGACAGATGCTCCTTATTCAAGAGGTGCCAAATAGTTGATTTTTTTTTAAAAATATGTGTGAAATAGATTATTTTTGCATTTTTAATTTTGAAATAGTATAAATAAAACGTAGAATATTATGATTAGACCAATTTTCTGGCTTGTGCCCTGTGCAGCCGTCATTGCGTTGCTTTTTGCATGGGCGTTTTACAGGCAAATGATGAAAGAAAGTGAAGGGACTCCCCGAATGGCTGAAATAGCCAAATATGTAAGGGAAGGCGCCATGTCGTATTTAAAGCAACAATATAAGGTGGTTATCATCGTATTTGTGATACTTGCTGCCATTTTTGGCGTCATGTCACTATTTGGGTTGCAGAACAGTTGGGTATGGTTCGCATTTCTTACAGGTGGTTTCTTCTCAGGTCTTGCAGGTTATATAGGTATGAGAACTGCCACAAACGCTTCGGCAAGAACTGCAAATGCAGCTCGTGCCTCTCTTAACAAAGGACTTAAGGTTGCTTTCCGTTCAGGTGCTGTGATGGGACTCACAGTAGTAGGCCTGGCATTGCTTGACATCAGTTTGTGGTATATCATTCTGACTCAGGTGGCTCATTTTGGAAATGATTTGGTCGTTGTAACAACCACAATGCTGACATTCGGCATGGGTGCTTCCACACAGGCTTTGTTTGCACGTGTTGGCGGTGGTATCTATACCAAGGCTGCCGATGTGGGTGCTGACCTGGTAGGTAAGACGGAATTCAATATTCCGGAAGATGACCCGAGAAATCCTGCAACTATCGCCGATAATGTGGGCGATAACGTCGGTGATGTGGCAGGTATGGGTGCTGACCTTTATGAATCATACGCCGGTTCTATCCTTGCCACTATGGCTTTGGGTGCAAGTGCTTTCGCTTCGTCTAATGTCGAGGGAATGCAGATAAAGGCTGTTTTTGCTCCTATGCTTATTGCAGCAATCGGAGTTGTATTGTCGATAATAGGCATTTTCATGGTTCGTACCAATGAAAATGCTGGAATGAAACAGCTTCTCAAATCTCTGAGCCTCGGTACCAATACGGCCGCTTGCTTTATAGCTGTAGCAACATTCTTGATTATGTGGGCTTTAGGCATTGAAAACTGGATTGGAGTTTCATTCTCAGTGGTCTGCGGTCTTCTCGCAGGTGTAATTATCGGTAAATCAACCGAATATTATACGTCACAGTCTTTTAGGCCTACTCAGAAGGTGTCTGAATCTTCAAAGACCGGCCCTGCAACGGTCATTATTTCGGGATTGGGATTGGGCATGATTTCAACTGCTATTCCAATTATCGTGATATGTATTGCAATCCTTATGGCTTATTTGTGCGCAAATGGCTTCCATGTAGCATTTACAGCCGAGAATCTTTCCATGGGATTGTATGGAATAGGCATAGCTGCAGTTGGTATGCTTTCAACTCTTGGAATTACACTTGCAACTGACGCATACGGACCTATAGCCGACAATGCCGGCGGAAATGCCGAAATGAGTGGTCTTGGCGAAGAGGTGCGTAAACGTACTGATGCTCTTGATGCATTAGGCAATACTACAGCTGCAACCGGCAAGGGCTTTGCAATCGGCTCCGCTGCACTTACCGCTTTGGCTTTGCTTGCTTCTTATGTGGAAGAAATAAAAATTGCCTTGGTGCGTGTAGGAACCACAACCTTGGACCTCGGTGGCAGGGCTGTTGAAACTGCAAAAGCATCATTGATAGACTTTATGGAATATTACAACGTTAACCTCATGAATCCAAAGGTGTTGGTAGGTGTGTTCATCGGAGCTATGATGGCATTCCTGTTCTGCGGCCTGACAATGAATGCTGTAGGACGTGCAGCTCAGAAGATGGTGCAGGAAGTCCGTCGTCAATTCACTGAAATCAAGGGGATACTTGAAGGTGAGGCAAAACCTGACTATGCACGTTGCGTTTCAATTTCCACAAAGGGTGCACAGACTGAAATGATACTTCCTTCAATACTCGCTATTCTTGTTCCTATATTGGTTGGAATTATAATAGGTGTCCCTGGTGTCCTCGGACTTCTCGTCGGCGGTCTTTCAGCAGGTTTCGTCATGGCAGTATTTATGGCTAACTCTGGTGGTGCTTGGGATAATGCCAAGAAATATGTTGAAGAAGGCAATTTTGGCGGCAAAGGCTCCGAATGTCATAAGGCTACAGTCGTAGGCGATACGGTTGGTGATCCTTTCAAGGATACATCAGGACCAAGCCTTAACATCCTCATTAAGCTTATGAGTATGGTTTCGATAGTCATGGCTGGTTTGACAATATCATTTAATTTACTGTAAGACATTCATACTCTGTATAGTAGATTATCAATGAACATAGAAAAAACTTCCAACGAACAACACGTTCCAGTCAGTGAGCGTGTTGTTCGTTTGCGTAAACAGTCATTTGAAGCTGAGCCTTCTTTGGATATAGAACGTGCTCTTATTGAAACAGCTTTCTATAAGGAAAATGAGGGCAAATACCCGATTCCGATTCTGCGTGCCATGAATTTCATGGAGATTTGCAGGAAGAAATCCATTTACATTGGAGATGATGAGCTGATAGTCGGAGAGCGAGGCTCAAAACCTAAGGCTGTGTCCACATTCCCGGAACTAACATGCCATAGCGTTGATGACCTTAATGTGTTGAACACAAGGGAATTGCAGC
Organism: Bacteroidales bacterium; assembly: GCA_017538085.1. Classification (GTDB taxonomy): domain Bacteria; phylum Bacteroidota; class Bacteroidia; order Bacteroidales; family BM520; genus RGIG7150. The sequence goes on from JAFYJP010000034.1 coordinate 10,309, forward strand.
GTTATACTATCAGTCGGGAAGACATTGACACATACGCTCGTGAGGTTATTCCTTATTGGAAAGGCCGTACACAGCGTGAGCGTATCTTTAACCATGTGCCTCAGGAATGGAAGAAGGCATACGAAGCTGGTATGTTTACTGAATTCATGGAACAGCGTGCTGCAGGACATACCGCACTTGACGGAAAGGTTTACAGATACGGACTTTTGGACCTGAAAAAAATAATTGAGGATAAAATTGCAAATCTCGACTTTTTGAATAATCCGGATGCAACTGACAAGCAGGAAGAACTGCAGGCTATGTCGATTTCATGCGATGCTGCGATACTTTTTGCTGAACGCCATGCGGATTTGGCTGAAAAGATGGCTGAAACGGCGACTCCTGAGCGGGCAATTGAACTGAAACAGATAGCACAGATTTGCCGCTTTGTCCCTGCACATGCTCCAAGAACTTTCTGGGAGGCGATTCAGATGTATTGGTTCGTACATCTTGGAACCATAACGGAGCTTAATGGCTGGGATTCGATGAATCCCGGACATTTGGACCAGCATCTTGCCCCATTTTATTATAAGGATGTTGCTGACGGCATTCTGACTCGTGACAAGGCAAAGGAACTCATGTCATGTTTCTTTATCAAGGTCAACAACCAGCCGGCTCCACCAAAAGTTGGCATCACTGCTAAGGAAAGCGGTACTTACAACGATTTTATGAATCTGAATATTGGCGGGGTGAAATCCGATGGTAGCAACGGTGTAAACGAAGTCTCCTACATAATGCTTGAGACTATCGAGGAGTTGCATTTGTTGCAGCCGGGTACTTCTATTCATATCAGTGTGTGTACTCCTGACCGTTTCTTGAATGAAGGTTGCAAAGTAATACGCCAAGGCTATGGTTATCCGTCAATATTCAATCCTGATGTTTATGTTCAGGAGCTGGTGCGTCAGGGCAAGTCTCTCACTGATGCACGTGAGGGCGGATGCAGCGGTTGTATTGAAGTCGGTGCATTCGGCAAGGAAGCATATATTCTGACAGGTTATCTCAATGTCCCAAAAATATTGGAAGTCACACTTCATAACGGCATCGACCCGGTATCAAAACAAAAAGTTGGAATTGAAACTGGTGACCCGCGAAATTTCAAATCCTTCGATGAACTATACGATGCTTTTCTCAAGCAACTGCATTATCTGGTGGATTTGAAGGTGCGTGTCAACAATTACATTGACCGCATGTTCGCAAAATATGCCCCTGCCACATTCCTTTCATTATGGATTGACGACTGCATTGCAAAGGGACGTGATTACTATAATGCTGGTCCACGCTACAATACAAACTATATTCAGTGTACAGGTCTGGGTACAATCACTGACAGCCTTTGCAGTTTGAAGAAGCACGTCTTTGAGGATAAGACCTATACAATGGATGAAATGATAAAAGCCTGCGACACAAATTTTGAAAACGCTGAACCGATGCGGCAGTTCATATTGAATCGTACTCCATTCTTCGGAAACGATGATTCATACGCAGATGCTGTTGCGGTGAAGGTGTATGATGACCTTTACGATGCAATTGAGGGAAAGCCTAATACCCGCGGCGGTGTGTTTCATCTCAACATGCTTTCCACAACATGCCATGTGTATTTCGGAAAAGTGATGGAAGCCACTCCAAACGGAAGACTTGCCGGACGAGCAATTTCCGATGGAACATCACCGTCCCATGGTGCTGATACTCACGGACCTTCGGCAGTTGTGAAATCGCTTGGAAAACTTGATCAGGTTAAAAGCGGTGGTACGTTACTCAATCAGCGTTTCATGCCTTCACTTTTGAAGAAGGATGATGATGTTGCAAAGCTGTCACAGTTGGTTCGCACGTATTTCGCTTTGGGTGGTCATCATATCCAGTTCAATGTAGTTGGTACGGAAACATTGCTTGAAGCTCAGAAATGTCCTGAGGAATACAGAGATTTGTTGGTACGAGTTGCAGGTTACAGCGACTACTTCAATGACATGAATCTTGACCTTCAGACCGATGTGATAATGAGAACAGAGCAAGAATCATTCTGATTTCAAAAGACCGGCCATGAGCCTGATTTTCGATATTAAACGCTATGCCATCAACGATGGCCCGGGAATCCGCATAACACTTTTTTTTAAGGGTTGTCCGCTTTCATGTGTGTGGTGTCATAATCCTGAAGGTATCAGTCCCGACAAGGAAAAACTTTATACCAGGAAGAAATGTATAGGATGTAAGATGTGTGTCAAATCGTGTCCGCAGCAAGCATTGACTCTGATGGCTGATGGTGTGGTAACTGATAAAAGCCGCTGTGTCCTCTGTGGAAAGTGCGAGGAGGTTTGCCCGACGAAGGCTATGGAGATTTCCGGACACGAATATCCAATCAATTATTATGTGGAGCAGATTGAAAAAGAAATACCCTTCATGGACAAGTCTGGAGGGGGAGTGACTTTCTGTGGTGGCGAACCTTTAATGCATCATGAGTTTCTGTTACAGTTGCTTGAAAGATGTGGCTCAATAGGGGTTCACCGTGCGGTTGATACTACGTTGTATGCACGACCTGAAATTGTGATGCAGGTGAGAAACAGTTGTGAACTGTTTCTGGTCGATTTGAAGAGCATGGACAGCGATATTCACAAGAAATATACTGGAGTTCCCAACGAACTGATTTTGTCCAATTTGCGGAATATTGCCGAATCAGGTGCTGATTTTATAATACGTATCCCATTGATAGTCGGTGTAAATGCCGATGAGGACAACATCAGGAAGAGTGCGGAATTTTTGTCATCTTTGCCGTGGCAGCGTCGAACAGTCGAGTTGTTGAAATATCATGACATCGGCAAAAACAAGCATGAAAAACTCGGAACACAATACAATCCTCAGGGATATTCGTTTTCAGCTCCCGATGACGAGTTCCTCAGGCGATGTGCAGATATATTCGAAGCAAAAGAAATAAGGGTCAAATTCTAACTTGGAATTTGACCCTTAGTCATTTGGAGCTAACACTAAAATGTGTTTTTATTTGTACAGATATCGTTTGATGCTCATCTTAGGTGTTTTTTCGAATGGTTTGTCAACCAATTCTACTGTGGCTATCTTGCTGTATGATGGCAATGTCTTGTTTGCACCTAATCTGATGGCGTTTGGTATGTCGGCAGCGTCTTCCTTACTAAGCAATGCCTTGGCGATTTCCTGTTGGTCGAGATAAACGAGTGCAACAAGTTTGCCGCCACGGTCAACGACCACGTTTTCGAGAACGTAAGGCTGATTGTTGACTATTGCTTCGACTTCTTCAGGATAGATGTTCTGTCCGTTGGCTGACAGGATGAGATTCTTGATTCTGCCGCGGATAAATATATTGCCTTCTGCATCAATGATACCCAGGTCACCGGTTTTCAGGAAGCCGTCATCTGTGAATGCTTCAGCGGTAGCCTCAGGATTCTTGTAGTAGCCGAGACAGATGTTGTCACCTTTGGCCTGGATTTCACCTACAACATGCTGCTGGTCTTCTGAATCGATGCGAACTGTTGTGCAGTCAACAGCTTTGCCGCAGGAGCCGGGGACATATTGTGTATAATGTTCGTAAGCAAGCAGCGGGTTGGCTTCAGTCATACCATAACCTACCAGATATGGGAATTTGATGCGAACCAGCCAGCGTTCCACTTCAGGATTCAGCGGAGCTCCGCCCATGATGAACTGTTGTACGTTTCCGCCAAATGCGTTGAGAAGGCCGTCACGAATTTTGTTGTACACAACATTGCGTAAACCAGGTACCTTGCAAATAAACTTAATCATTGGCTTTTCAACTTGTGGTTTTATCTTGGCTTTGAATATCTTTTCAATTACCAAAGGAACTGTAATGAGCAGATATGGCTTTACGTCTGCAAATGCCTTAAGCAGTGCAGTCGGAGTAGGAGCCTTGCCTAACCAATAGATTGACGTTCCGTTACATACAGGATATATGAATTCTATAACCAAACCGTACATGTGTGCCATAGGCAGCATTGAGACCATCTTGTCGCCTGCCGGAACTTTACGTTGGCAGTAATCAACGGTTGCGCTGAAGTTTCTGTCAGTGAGCATTACGCCCTTTGGATTGCCTGTTGAACCTGATGTATAATTGATCATTGCAAGCTTGTCGTAAGTTTTGTCTGGAAAAACAACATCATCAGCTTTATATCCGTTAGGATGTTTTTTCTGAAAATTGTTATCCATATTGTCGAAAGCAGCTTTGATTTTGTCATCAGTGTAGTATATCAGTTGCCATGTGGCTGCATCGATTGCAAAACGGATTTTCGGTAAAGCCTTCGGATCAATCTTTTTCCATTTGTCGATATTTGTGAAGACACCAATGGAATCTGAGTGTTCGAGCAAATTGGAAACGCTGTCAGGAGTGAAGTCGAAGAGGATAGGGACTACAACTGCTTTGTAAGTTACCACGCTCATGTAGGCCATTCCCCAGTGGGATCCGTTGGCTGCACAGATGGCGATATGTTCTTCCTCCTTTACTCCTGCTTCTTCAAAAAAGCAGTGGAATTTTTCTATTTGAATTGCCATTTGGCCAAAGGTGTAACTGTCACCTCCGATGTCGTTCAATGCTGGTTTGTCCCAGAATTTACGAGTCGCATTCTGAAGTCTTGTCAGATAGTGTGGATATTTTTCCATGTCTAATTTTCTTTAAAAATAATTTGCAAAGGTACAATTTTTTTTAAAACATCCATTCTTTTAGCTGTTTTTCAATGGCTGTTTCCATTTCAGGCGGCATATTGCCTATTTTGGAAATATGGCTTCAGCCAGTCGGCAAAGGTTTGAAGCGTGTGCTACGGAAATAGGTATTGTAAATAATTAAAAAAACAATTCCCATCCTCGGAATGAGTGATGGGAATTGTTATGATAAAAACTTTCAAATAAAAAGTTTAATACTAATCTTGATATTTTGCGAGAATATCCTTGACCATTCCTGGTGATACGCGGCCGTAAGTTTGGTCACCGATAATCATTACAGGAGCAAGGCCGCAGGCGCCGACGCAGCGGAGGCAGGAAAGTGAGAACTTGCCGTCAGCTGTGGTGCCGCCGACTTCAATATTCAGTTGTTTCTTGAGTTCTTCGAGTATCTTTTCAGAACCACGGACATAGCAAGCTGTGCCAAGGCAAACTGAGATAGGGTGTTTACCTTTTGGTTTCATTGTGAAGAATGAATAGAAAGACACTATGCCATAAACTTTAGCAACCGGAATATGGAGATTGGCAGCGATAATTTCCTGCACTTCAGCTGGGAGGTATCCGAAGATGCCTTGAGCTGCATGGAGAACATTAATCACTTCGCCTGGTTTATTGCCAAAACTATTGCAAACATCATTGAGTTTTTTTACGTCTTCTTCGTGAAGAGTTATTTTTATATTTGCCATTTTATATTCTGAATTTTAATTACAAAACAATCTTATTCAATAGTGATATCGAGTTGGCTCTTATCGAAGTAGGTGGTATGGAGAAGGTGATGTGAGAGCTCACCGCAAGGCTCGCCGAGGAATTCCTTGTACAGTTGGATGATATAAGGGTTCTCGTGAGATTTTCTTATCGGTTTGTTCTTATCTTCTTCATAGGTAGCATTGAAGCGAGCTTTGATTATTTCAGAGTTGCCGTGATGCAGAGGTTGACCGCCGCCGCCAATGCAGCCGCCCGGACAAGCCATGATTTCGATTGCCTGGAAGTCGCATTTGCCTTCACGAACCATTTCGAGAAGTTTACGGGCATTGCCCAGACCGTGAGCGATACCAATTTTAATTGGTGTACCGTTAAAGTCGAGAGTTGCCTGACGTACATTTTCGAGGCCACGGAGTTCATTGAAATCAATCTTTTCAAGTTTTTTGCCTGTAAACAGTTCGTAGGCTGTACGGCATGCTGCTTCGATTACGCCGCCGGTAGCTCCGAAGATGACAGCTGCACCGGTTGATTCACCCAGTGGAGCATCGAAGTCTGAATCCGGAAGTTTCTTGAAGTCAATGTTGAACTGTTTGATGAGGTGTGCCAGTTCTCTTGTTGAGAGTGAGTAGTTCACATCCGGATCGCCGTTAACTTTGAATTCATCACGTCCGCATTCGTATTTCTTTGCAAGGCAAGGCATGATGGAAACGACGATGAGGTCTTTTCTGTCAACACCGATTTTCTTTGCGAAATAGTTCTTTGCAATAGGTCCGAACATCTGCTGAGGAGAGCGTGCAGTTGAAGGTATGTCTCTCAAATCAGGGAAGTTGTGTTCGAAGAAGTTAACCCATGCAGGGCAGCATGATGTCATGATAGGCAGTTTGACAGTCTTGTCGCCGTTGAGGTATTTACCCAGACGCTGGAGAAGTTCAGTACCTTCCTCCATAATGGTAAGGTCAGCTGCGAAGTCAGTGTCGAATACATATTTGAAACCTATCTGACGGAGTGCTGTAGCGAGTTTTCCTGTAACGATAGTGCCAGCCGGCATGCCGAATTCTTCTCCGAGTGCGACACGTACTGCAGGTGCTGTCTGAACGATGACAGTCTTGGTTGGATCTGCGAGGTCGCGGATAAGTTTTGTTGTGTTGTCAACTTCGGTGAGTGCACCAGTTGGGCATACTGCAACACACTGGCCGCAATATGTGCATGGTGACTTGATGAGGTCCTGTTCGAAAGCAGGAGCGACAACAGCTCCGAAGCCACGGTTTACAGCTGAGAGGGCACCGACTGTCTGAACTTGGTTGCACATCGTTTCGCAGCGACGGCACATGACGCATTTGTCAACGTCTCTTATGATTGAAGGGGATTCGTCCTTACGATATGACGACTGTTCACCCTTGAAAGTGATATGTCTGATACCCATTTCGGCAGCGAGGTCCTGAAGCTCACACTTGCCGCTTTTCGGGCAGAGAAGACAATCTGCTGGGTGGTCGGAAAGCAGAAGCTCAACAACTGTCCTGCGTGCATTGAGTACTCTAAGGGAATTGGTTTTGACAACCATGCCTTCAAGACATTCAGTAGCACATGCTGGAGCGAGGTTTCTTCTCTTTTCCACTTCCACCACGCATACACGGCATGAACCCGGTTTGTTTTCGATATGCAGGTGATTAAGGTTAAGATAGCATAAGGAAGGAATATAAATACCATTGGCTCTTGCTGCATTTAAGATGGAAGTACCTTTTGGCACTTCAATTTGTTTGTTGTCTATAACTAATTTTACTGTATCCATTATAATATCCTCCCTAATTATTTGATTTCTATAGCATTGAATTTACATACTGACTTACATGTACCGCATTTGATACACAGTGACTGATTAATGGTATGAGGTTGTTTGACGGTGCCTGTGATTGCATTGACAGGGCAGTGACGTGCGCATGAGGTGCAGCCTTTACATTTGTCTGGATTGATCTGATAACTCATGAGATCCTTGCAAGCGCCTGCACGGCATTTCTTGTCAACAACGTGTTCAACATATTCGTCCCAGAAATTGGTGAGGGTGGATAATACAGGGTTTGGTGATGTCTGTCCAAGTCCGCAGAGAGCGGTGTCTTTGATGACTTCAGCGAGATATTTGAGGTTTTCGAGGTCTTCCATTGTACCCTGGCCTTTGGTGATTTTGTCGAGTATTTCATACATACGTTTGTTACCGATACGGCAAGGGGTACATTTACCGCATGATTCGTCAACGATGAATCCCATGTAGAATTTGGCGATGTTAACCATACAGTCATCTTCATCCATGACAATCATACCGCCTGAGCCCATAATTGAACCTGCAGCTGCGAGTGATTCGTAGTCAATAGGAGTGTCAAGGTCTTTTTCGGTTAAGCAACCGCCTGAAGGACCGCCAGTCTGGACGGCTTTGAATTTCTTTCCGTTTTTGACGCCGCCGCCGATTTCATAGACAACTTCACGGAGGGTGGTGCCCATAGGAACTTCAATAAGACCAACGTTGTTGATTTTGCCTGCGAGGGCGAAAACCTTTGTACCTTTTGACTTTTCAGTACCAATGCTGCTGTACCAGTCTGCGCCTTTGGTAATAATGATAGGAATGTTTGCGAAAGTTTCAACATTATTGACATTGGTTGGTTTCTGGAGATAACCGCTGACAGCTGGGAATGGTGGCTTGAAAGTCGGTTCGCCACGGTTGCCTTCCATTGAGTGGATAAGAGCCGTTTCCTCACCGCAGACGAATGCGCCGGCACCGTAACGGAGTTCGATGTCGAAATTGAAACCTGTGCCTAAAATGTCATCACCTAAAAGTCCGTATTCACGAGCCTGTTTGATGGCTATCTGAAGACGGTGGATTGCAAGTGGGTATTCTGCTCTGATATATATCAGACCATGGTTTGCACCGATACAGTAACCGCAGATGGCCATTGCCTCTACAATTGAGTGAGGGTCGCCTTCAAGGATAGAACGGTCCATGAATGCACCTGGGTCGCCTTCATCGGCGTTGCAGACTACATATTTCTGGTCATTGACGCTCTTACTTGCAAACTCCCATTTTGTACCTGTCGGGAAACCTGCACCGCCACGACCTCTCAGACCTGACTTCTTGATGACTTCAATACATTCGTTAGGAGTCATTGTGGTCAGAACTTTACCTAATGCTTCGTAGCCACCACGTGAGATTGTCTCATCAATGTTTTCTGGATCAAGGAAACCGCAGTTTCTTAAAGCAATTCTCATTTGCTTTTTGTAGAAATCCATGTGCTTGGAGTCATCGATGTGTTTCTGTGTTTCAGGATCCACATAAAGCAGTCTCTGTACTTTACGACCTTTGATGATGTGTTCAGCAACGAGTTCCTTAGCGTCTTCAGGTTTAACGCCTACATAGAAAGTGTTATCAGGCATTATCTTAACGATAGGGCCTTTTTCGCAGAAGCCAAAGCAGCCTGCCAGGATGACCTGTACGTCATTTTCAAGATTGCATGCTGCAACTTCTTTTTTCAGATTTTCGAGAATCAGAGCACTTTGAGATGATTGGCATCCGGTACCACCGCAAACCAATACGTTATATTTGTATTTTGCCATTATTAATAGTGGTTAATTATTCGACTTTTCTGTAGTTTACAGGGATGATGCCTTCGACGAGTTCCCCGTTTTTAATGTATTTTTCAATGATTTCATCTGCTTTAGCGATGTTGACGTAACCAAAAACGATAGGTTCCTTGCCAGGGAGTGTGACCTCAATGGTCGGCTCCGCATAACTGTACCCCATGTCTCCAGTTTGAGTAACTACTGCATCTATGTCGCGCTTTGCAAGTTCTTCACTCAGATAGTTGAAGACTTCCTTGGCTCCTGATGCAATACCACTGGTAGCCATACCAACTTTAATCTGAACCATGGATTCAGGGTTGTTGGCATTCTCTCTAAGCTTAATTTTAGCTTGTAAGTCTGACTTCATGTTTCTAAGGTCAGCAAGTGATTTAATTTTTGCCATAATAATTTAAATTTTTATAGTATCTTTTGTTAGATTTTTCTTTAATCTGCAAAAGTAATTATTTTCTTGTATATATAAATGTAAAAACAAGAAAATTATTACCGACATATTAACATGCGGCAAATGCTGGCAAACTATTCTTCTTTAAGCAAGTCTGGACGAAGTCTCCTGGTCTTTTCAAGAGCCTGTTCGTATCTCCATTCCTCGATGGCTCTGTCATTGCCGGAAAGTAGAATGGACGGCACTTTCACACCGTCATAAACTTCAGGACGAGTATAGACAGGGGGAGAGAGGAGATTGTCCTGAAATGAATCTGAAAGGGCACTGGTCTCATCGTTTAGTACGCCGGGAATAAGCCTTATCACAGCATCACTTATTATCATTGACGCGAGTTCACCACCAGTGAGTACATAGTCGCCGACCGACAGCTCCATTGTGAAATATTTTTCGCGCAACCGTTGGTCAATCCCCTTGTAATGACCGCATAGGATGATGATGTTGCCCTTGAGTGACAGATTGTTGGCTATTTTCTGATTGAACATGGTCCCGTCTGGAGTCGTGAAGATGATTTCATCGTAATGCCTTTCCGATTTAAGTTTCTCAATGAGGTCGGCTATAGGCTGAATCATCATCACCATGCCGGCTCCAGGGCCGTATGCATAGTCATCTACGCGATGATGTTTGTCAGTGGAATAATCTCTGATGTTATGTATATGTATTTCAACGAGTTTGCGCTCCTGAGCCCTTTTTATCATTGAAACATCGAATGGACCGTCGAACATTTCTGGAAACAGAGTAAGTATGTCAATTCGCATCATAATTATTCACCGCGGCCTTCAAAAACTATTTTTACAGTGTATATCAGGATTTTCAAATCCATGGCAAGCGACATGTTTTCAATGTAAAGCAGGTCGTAAGGCAGACGCTCAATCATTTCGTCAACATTTTCGGCATAGCCGTATTTCACTTGACCCCAACTGGTTATGCCAGGTTTGATTCTTAGCAGCAGACGATAATACGGGGCACGCTGGGTTATCTGGTCTATGTAGTACTGGCGTTCCGGACGCGGCCCCACGAGACTCATTTTGCCGATTATCACTGTGAAGAACTGTGGAAGCTCGTCTATTCTGTATTTTCTCATGATTTTGCCCCATGGTGTGATGCGCGGGTCATCTTTTGATGACAGTTGTGGCCCATTGTTCTCAGCATCAATATACATCGAGCGGAACTTTAGCATTTTAAACGGTTTGCCATGAATTCCGATTCTTTCCTGCGTATAGAAAATAGGTCCAGGGGAAGACCTGTGCACGCATATTCCGGCAATGATATAAACGGGTAAACCAATTATAATTGCCAGCACTGAAATCAGAATGTCTATAAAACGTTTGATGACCTGCTGCCATACCGGCATCGGGGTCGGGGTGATTTCAATCATCGGGACGTTGAAAATGCCTGATGTTTTGACAGCACCGAGCAGGATGTCCTGAACTAATGGCTTGATTTTTATTATCACATCGGCATCTTCAAGAATGGCTATGATTGACTGAACAATGCTCATTTCAGATTGTTCAATGGCAATGATGACTTCCTCAATGTCGTACTCCTTTATCAACTTGGGAATGTCATTGTAGTCTCCAAGATGTGGCAGTTCTTTGTCCAATGAGTAATGCTCGTATTCGCCGACGTTAACAAACCCAACGAACAGATTGCCTGAGAGGTTGTTTTTTTTGTTAAGCTCTCTGTATGTGTTGATTGCGTTGCCGTTACTTCCAACCATAAGGGTCTTGAATCCCGCTTTTTTCTCTCTTATGCGTTTTAGGGTAATTGACGTGACAATAAGCCTTGATGTGATTGTCATAACAAACTGGCACATAAACAGTTGGAAGAAATACTTGTAATAGCCTCTGTAGTCAACGACATTGTCGTCAAGAATGACAAGGAAAAATAGAATTACGGAACCGATAAGCACTACGATTGTGGATTTGCCTATTTCCTGGATACGCGATTTTCTGAAAGGTTTTCGATAGTCATCCACGAGAAAATAAATCACAATCCAAAACAGAGGTATAAGCAGTACACCGTTCCAGAAGGTATGGTCATTGACAACGGTGCTGAAAAGATTTGTGTTTGAATCTATTTCAGTACTTTTGCGAAGGAAGAAAAAACCTGCCCATGCAATCATTGATGCGACATAGTCGGTGATGATGCATTTCAACTGCTGGATTTTTCTTTTTTTGCTCATTTTTAAAGTAAAGGTTTAATAGATGAGTTTAAGATTGTCAATATAAAACTCTTTTCTTACAGTGGTTGAGTCAGCAATACTTCCTCCTGAGATGTAAATTCTGAATGAGTCGGCGAGAAAATATTGAGAGATTGCATTAGTCAGATAGATATAGATTTTTTTCCATTTGTCGGTAGGGTTGACCCGCATGATGGGAACCTGGACTATATTAACGCTGGCATCGTAGTAGGCGTATATGCCGACGGTCATTACGGTATCGCATTTGAAATCCATTTCAAGATAAATGCTGCTGCCGTCGCCTGCAGGGAGGCATGTCAGCTTTTCGCTGTTATACACTTCGAAGAAGGTGGTGCTGTCTTGAAGGAGTATCTGGCCGCAAACGTTGCCGCCATATTTTGGTTCGAGATTTTCGCCATTGTAAATATGGACAATAGTGTTGCTTTTCGTTGTCTTAACCAGATCGCTCTGATAATCCTCGAAATTCTCACTCCATGCGAAGTCTGCCTGTGGTGTATATGTAAATACAGGCGTTTTATCTCCATTGAGCTGTAAAACGCTGTCCTGTATTAAGTTTACGGCTATTGTATCCCTTGAGTAGAAAGGGTAGTACATTCTTGTGCCTGCAATGCCGTTGACCTTAATGCCCGGACGGAGGATTAGGGTGTGTTCACCTGCAAATAATACAGGAAAGAATGCCGGAAGTTCATATACGCCAACATGTTGATTGTCAATATATACCCATACATCAGATATGTTTGATGAAGCGCTGCCCTGAACAGATGGATTGGTTATTCTGAAATTTACTGAGTCAATCTGTATAAATGAAGGAATCCCGTCATTTACGTAGTCGTCGCAGGATGTCAGGGCAAATGCAAATGGTAAAAATATATATAGGAATATATTGTAAAATTTCTTCATACGTTCTTTTAACGATGGACTAAATTAATTTATTATGGAAATAATCAATTGTTGACAATAAAGTTTTGAACAAGGTTGTTTATCGTAATGGCGATGTTGAATGCTTTGAGTCCGTCATCGAGGTTAACTATTGGTATTGAATCAGTTACTATGGAATTGTAGAAACATCTCAGCTCGGTTTCGATGGCGTTGTTCTTTATTGTGTCAAGTTTGGAGAAATTGATTTGTCGTGGGGTGTCATAACCTTCCACACCGTTGACAATCATTGCGAATGGGTCCTTGTAATCGATATTGTCGGTAATTGATACCATTTCGGCAATTTGTTGGAGATAGTCGATGATTATATATCCGTTTGGCTGATAAATTCTGCATTTGCGAATTTTTTTGAGTGACAGTCTGCTGGCTGTCAGGTTGGCAGCTGCACCGTTTTCAAATTCAATTCTTGCATTAGTGATGTCTGGGGTTTTGCTTACTATAGGCAGTCCGCACGCACTAATATGTTTGATTTTGGAATTCACAATGTGAAGCAGAATGTCAATGTCGTGAATCATCATGTCCAGTGTCACGGGTACGTCAGCACCTCTGACATTGTATGGTGCAAGTCTGTGAACTTCGATAAATGTCGGGTTTTCGATAAATCTGTCGGCTGCAATGAAAGCCGGATTAAAGCGTTCGACATGACCTACCTGGATTTTTGAGTTTGTATGAGACGCTATTTCCTGGAGTTTGCATGCTTCTTCGTATGTTGCCACGACCGGTTTTTCGATGAAGATATGTTTGCCTTTTGCAATGGCCTTGATGGCGCATTGGAAATGACTCGTGGTTGATGTCACAATATCAATAACATCAACGGAATCAATAAGTTCGTCAATGTCTTTGAAAGCTTTGATGTTCAGTTCGTTGGATACCTTTTCACTGATATCCGAATTGATATCGTAGAAACCGATGAGCTCAAAATCTTTGATTTGACGTATGCAATTTATATGTATTTTACCGAGGTAGCCAACCCCGAGTATCCCTATTCTTAACATTTAAAAAAAATTTTGCAAAAATAGAAAAATAATTGAATATAAAATATATTATCTTTGCCGAGAATAAAATGTCTGAAAACTATGGAAGATACATTCCAATATCAAGGTCAGAGGCGTCAGATGGTGGAGAAACTGAGAGAGAAGAAAATAGCTGATGAGAATGTCCTTCGTGCTATTGGTGCCGTGCCGCGCCAGTTCTTCTTTGAACCGATGTTTGTCAACTATGCGTATGAGGATGAACCGTTCTCAATCGGCTGCGGACAGACAATTTCACAACCGAGTACGGTTGCCATCCAGTCGCAGCTACTCGATGTGAAACCTAATGCTAAAGTGCTTGAAATAGGCACAGGCTCCGGTTATCAGGCTGCCGTGTTGGACAAAATGGGTGCGAAGGTCTTCACAATAGAACGCTATAGAGAACTTTACCTGAAAGCTAAAAAATTGCTGGCAGAAATAGCCCCCAAAGTACGTTGTAAGTTCGGCGACGGCTATAAAGGCCTGCCTTCATTCGGACCTTTCGACAGAATCATAATTACGGCTGCCGCACCTGAGATTCCCGACGCTCTTTTCCAACAACTAAAAATAGGTGGAAAGATGGTCGTTCCGGTAAATTGTAGTGATGGAACCCAGGAGATGACAGTGGTGGAAAAACTATCGGAGACAGACAGCATTAAGACCATCGAAGGGAAATTCAACTTTGTGCCGATGCTGCAAGATAAGGTTAGAACATAGAATGACAAAATAGAAAAACAAATAAATAACGATATGAATGTGAATGAATTAAATTGTGTAGCAACGCAAGTCAGACGGGATGTGCTCCGTATGATTAATGGTGCCGGTTCAGGACATCCAGGCGGATCATTGAGTTGTACGGATTATATTGTCAGCCTGTATTTTTCTGAAATGAATGTCAATCCTGAAAAATTTACAATGAAAGGGGAAAATGAAGATGTTTTCTACCTTTCCAATGGTCATGTTTGTCCCGCATTATACAGCGTGCTGGCAAGAAGAGGGTATTATCCTGTGTCCGAACTTGCCACTCTTCGTAAATTCGGCTCAAGACTGCAGGGACATCCGTCGATTTCTCACGGACTGCCAGGAATCAGAATGGCATCCGGCTCACTTGGACAGGGCTTGTCGGTGGCGATAGGTCATGCTCTTGCAAAGAAACTCGATGGCGATAAAAGTATCGTCTATACACTTCATGGTGACGGCGAACTGCAAGAAGGCCAGATTTGGGAGGCTGCGATGTTTGCTGCTGCTAATAAAGTCGATAACCTTATTTCTGCCGTTGATTATAACCATCAGCAGATAGACGGAAGAGTGGAACAGGTGGTGTCACTTGGTGACCTTAAAGCCAAATGGGAATCTTTCGGATGGATTGTGTTTGAATGTAATGGCAACAATATCAGCGAGATATTGGTGGCACTCAAAAAAGCTAAAAGTATGCTTTTCAACGGGAAACCTATAATGATTCTCCTGCATACGACTATGGGCTTCGGTGTGGATTTTATGCTTGATGACTGCAAATGGCACGGTACGGCTCCAAATGACGAACAACTGTCCGCAGCATTGAAACAACTGCCTGAAACATTGGGCGACTATTAATTATTGTGCAACCTTAAATTATTTGATGATGAAATCATATAAAATATTAGACAATAAAGATACACGTTCAGGTTTCGGAGTTGGATTGCTTCAGGCTGGACAGGCAGATGAACGTGTTGTGGCTTTGACCGCCGACCTTAAAGGTTCAGTGAAGATGGATTCCTTTGCAAAGGCTTTTCCTGACAGATTCTATGAATGTGGAATCGCTGAGGCCAACATGATTGATGTCGCTGCCGGACTCGCAACAGCAGGAAAGATTCCGTTTGCAGGTACATTTGCAAATTTTGCAACAGCCCGTGTCTATGACCAGATACGCCAATGTGTGGCATATTCCAACAAAAATGTGAAAATATGCGCATCTCATGCAGGAGTCACCCTTGGTGAGGATGGTGCGACACATCAGACCTTGGAAGACATCGGTCTCATGAAGATGCTGCCTGGCATGACAGTAATCGTACCTTGTGATTATCAACAGAATATACAGGCTACTGTGGCTGCAGCCAAGCATGTCGGCCCGACATATCTCCGTTTCGGACGTCCTAAACGTCCTGTGTTTACAACTCCAGATATGGAATTTGTAATAGGTAAGGCACAACTGCTCAACGAGGGTAAAGATGTCTCCATTTTCGCCACAGGCCATCTCGTATGGGAAGCTCTCGTAGCCTGTGAAAAACTTGAAGAACGCGGAATTTCGGCTGAAGTCATCAACATCCATACAATCAAACCTCTTGATGTTGAGGCTATAATCAAATCTGTGATGAAGACGGGGTGTGCTGTTACTGCTGAAGAACATCAACTCAACGGCGGACTTTTCGATTCGGTTGCACAGGCTGTAATCCGTCACAATCCGGTTCCTATGGAGGCTGTCGCCGTCATGGACGAATGGGGGCAAAGTGGTACTCCTGATGAGTTGCTGAAGGCTTATCATCTTGATTCAGACTCAATTGTGGGTGCTGTTCTCAAGGCTATTGTCAGAAAATAACTTATTAATAAAATGAAAAAAATATTATTGCATATTCTGCTGTCTTTCATGGCTTTGACTATGCCGGCCATCATGTACGGTCAGATGAAGGACCTTCCAGGAAGTGACTCCTTTGATGCCCAGAAATATGTTATCCGTTTGTCGGATTTCGATTTTACTAATCAGACACTGAGCGGTATCACTGAAATGACGTGTCGGTCGCTTGTCAACAATCCAAGCGGTATTGAACTGGATATCATCAACTTGGTCGTTGACAGAGTACTTGTCGGTGTTGAATTGGCTGATTTCAACCAGACCGATTCGTCTGTCATTATCACTCTTCCGGAAGGTATAGCCGCAGGACAGGATTTCGAGATTACAACCATGTATCATGGTCAGCCTTACCATGAGGATTGGGGAGGAGTTCACTGGAGCGGAAATTATGTCTATAATCTTGGGGTTGGCCTATATACGATTCCCCATAATCTTGCGAGAAGCTGGTTCCCGAGTATCGATAATTTCAGTGATAAGGCTGCCTTCGAATATTATATTACTGTCCCGGAAGGTTGTAAGGGTGTGTGTGGTGGCCTGTTGAAGGATGTTACCGAAAACGACAACGGAACATTCACATATCATTGGGCGACGGAATTGCCTCTTGTCGCATATAATGCAAGTTTCGCAGTCGGTCCGTATGAACTTGTTGAGGATACGTACCATTCCGACTTGCAGAACCGCGATATACCAATCACCTATTACGTGAGAACAGTCGATACGGCCAAAATTGCAGTGATGTTTCAGAATATCCATAGAATTGCTGCATTTTTTGAAGAAAAATTCGGACCTTATTATTTCGAAAGAATAGGATATACCGGCACTTCACTCGGTGCTATGGAACATCAGAACAATATTTGCTTTCCTAATTCAGCTTTCACAAATGACCTGTCTTCCGAATCGCTGTATGCACACGAACTGTTTCATTCGTGGTTCGGCAATCTCGTTACTTGTGCCAGTGCTGAGGATATGTGGATAAATGAAGGTTGGGCGTCGTTTGCGCAGATTTACTACATGGATGAACTCTATGGAAGAAATAAGTTTGTGGAAGGACTTGACAACTATAGATTTAATGCTTTGATGAAGGCTCATACGAGCTCACAGGATGGAGACTATTACGCCATCAACAATATTCCTCAGACGAATACCTACGGTGTAAGTGCATACGACAAGGGAGCCATGGTGGTTCAGGCTCTGCGCGACTATCTTGGCGATGACGTGTTCTTCCCAGCTGTTGCTGCAATGCTTGCCAAGAACAAATATTCTTTCATGACATCATACGATTTGTGCAGAGAACTGTCTGAGGCTTCAGGAGTGAACCTGACAAGTTGTTTCAACAATTTCGTGTTCCAGCCAGGCGCATCGGCTTACGTGATAGACTCTTGTATCGTGGAACCATTTGGCGGCGGATATTTTGCCACCGTTTATGTGGAACAGAAACTCCATCATAGAACCCAGTACACGGAAAACAATAGGGTGAATATTGTTTTTATGGACAAAAATCTGAATACTGAGGAATGCAGAATGAGCTTTGAAGACTTCAAAGGAAGCAGAACTTTCACTCTCGGTTTCGAGCCGGTTGCAGTCTATGTTGACTATTTCCATAAGTCGTATGATGCAAAGTTCGATGGATATAAGGTGTTGACAAAAACTGGACAGACCAATTTCAAGAATACTAATTTCAAGATATATGTTGACAATGTTTCAGATTCAATTTATTGTCATACAACCCATTATCTTGTGGCCCCGAACGATGACACACTCAGTGGCTACCGACTTTCAAGCGTGCACCACTGGAAAGTTGACATTATCAATTTCGGAGAAAACAATGCAGCAAAGGGTTTCTTCAATTATGCTATGACATCGAACGACAGTGACCTGCTTGACGGAACCAATTATCCGTTATTGATGTACCGTTCCAACCCTACTGAGAAATGGCATATTGTCCCAACTACCCAGAATGGCTCATATACAGTGGGAGACCTTATAGTAGATGGTTTGCAGTCGGGCGAATATGCTTTTGCAGTTGAGGATTCCACACACTACGGCATCAGAAATTATGAGACTAAACTCAGCGTTTATCCTAATCCGTCCAACTATGCCTTCAATATCAGTGTGGAAGGTGAGGGCACTCTTATGATATTCGACATGTCCGGAAAATTGGTGGATAAAATTCTGGTCAGTCAGGATATTACAAGATATTCATGGATACCATCATCAAAGAATAGCGCTGTATATCAGCTCGTTATGCTTTATCCTGACGGACGTAGGTCAACGTCCAAAGTTATATATACCGGAAATCCGGAATAGTTGGAAAGGAAAGAGGAGAAAACTATATGAAGAGTTTAAAGACAACATTATTGACTGTATTCCTGCTTCTTTTGCTTGCCGGCTGTCATCAGTGGCCTGAATATCCTGATGAGCCGCAAATTGAGTTTGTTGAATATCAGTTGCTTATTGATGAAGACTCAATCCCGCAAAAAGGAGTCATAGTTTTCTCATTCACTGACGGTGACGGCGACATAGGCTTGGATTATACCGAGACTGAGTACCCGTATGATTTTAATTTGTTTATTGAATATTATGAAATGCACGATGGACAATGGAAAAGTTTTATCAATGATAGCGGTGACACAGTCAATTTTAACGGAAGAATACCTGTGCTTACACCGGAAGGCAGTGACAAAGCCATTTCTGGGACAATTTACGATACTGTCGGCATCAACAGATTTAATGATGTTGACACTGTGAAATACATTGTCAGTATTAAGGATCATGCGTTGAATGAAAGCAATAAAATTGAAATAGTTACAAGGCAGAAAATATTTTAGGAGGTGAAAATGATTGACAATATAGAATTGAAAAATGCAATAAAGGATGTATATGAACAGGTTGCTGTTCCAGTAAGGAGACACCTGCATGCTTATCCGGAGTTGTCGTTTCATGAGGAAGAGACAACAGAATATCTGATAAACCAGTTTCCTAAGGGATGGATGATTACACGATTCCGTAACAGCACAGGATTTGTTGCTGATTTTGTTGTTGATACCAATCGTCCTACACTCGTGTTTCGTGCCGACCTTGACGCTCTTCCGATACAAGAAAAGACACAATTGCCATATTCGTCAACCAAAGAGGGGATCATGCATTCCTGTGGCCATGATATGCATGCTGCCATCCTTCTTGCCACTGCCTGCATCATCAATTCACCTGACTTCAGAAATATCCCTGCTTTCAATATCAGATTTCTCTTCCAGCCTGCAGAAGAAGTACTGCCGGGCGGTGCCAAAGGATTCATTGACAACGGAGTTTTAAACGGGATTAACCCGATGGCTGCTTTTGCACTACATCTGTCGCCTGAACTTAAAACAGGTCAAGTCGGAATATTTGACGGACCTTTTATGGCTTCCAGCGATGAGATGTACGTGAAGGTTATCGGCAAAGGCGGTCATGCTGCAATTGCCGAACACAACATTGACCCTATCATAGTGGCTTCGCGATTAGTGCTTAAAATCAAGGAATTGAGCGATATGGAACTTTCCGGTAATCCTCATGTCGCAGTAATCGGTGATTTCATTGCAAACGGTGCAACAAATATTACCCCTGACTATGTTACAATGCAGGGTACTATCCGCACCTTCAACGACGGTGACAGAACTTATATTAAGACCAAAATCCAGGAAATTGCAGACGAACTGCAGTCGCAATATAATTGCGTAATTGAATTGAACATAATTGATGGTTATCCCACATTGTTCAACAATCACGGTGTGGTGGAGAAAGTGAAGACTATTGCTTCAATGATGCTCGATTCTCAGGATATTGTGCCTATTCCAAGACGTATGACATCCGATGACTTTGCTTATTATTCCAATATAATTCCTTCCTGTATGATTCGGCTTGGCTGCGGGTCTTACGGAAGTGGGAAACTCCATTCTCCGTCTTTCAATCCTAACGAGGAATGCATGAAAACAGGAATTGAACTTTTGTCGAATATCTGTTTTTATTATTAGCGTTCAATTATGGACCTGAAATTTCTGCCTATTACCAAAAAGGAAGCTGAGGCTTTGGGTTGGGATTATGTTGATGTTGTTTTAATATCGGGAGATGCGTATATTGACCATCCATCCTTTGGTACTGCCGTGTTAGCGCGTGTCATAGAGAACCTTGGATGTAGGGTGGCGATAGTACCGCAGCCCAATTGGCAGGACGATTTGCGTGATTTTAAAAAATTCGGCAGACCCCGTTTGTTTTTCGGTATTTCGGCTGGTACTATGGATTCTATGATTAACCGTTATACTGCAAACAAACGATTGCGTTCGGATGATGCATACACCCCAGGGGGTCGTCCGGGTGCCCGCCCTGACTATGCTTCTATAGTCTATTCGAAAATATTGAAGAAGCTCTATCCCGATGTGCCTGTCATCCTCGGCGGAATTGAAGCGTCAATGCGACGTTTCACACATTACGACTATTGGTCTGACAAACTAATGAAACCTATTCTCGTTGAAAGCGGTGCAGATATACTCGTATATGGAATGGGCGAAAAACCTATTACCGACTTGGTGAATCATGCAATCAACTACGGTAGTGAGGCACTTCTTAAAAACAGTGTGTATCATAGTCTGCTCAGTGGTATCAACCAGATTGGCTATCTGTCGGATAATATCGGAAATCTTGATAAGGACGAGTTTATCATGCTGAATTCGAACAAAGCGGTTTCTGTAAGCAAGAAGGATTATGCCGAGAATTTCAGAATCATTGAAACAGAATCCAACAAGTTTTTCCCTAAAGTGTTGATAGAGGAAGTTGATGATGAGTATATGATTGTCAATCCGACAAACCCTCCAATGACAACTGAAGAGCTTGATGCTGTATATGAGTTGCCGTTTACAAGGCTGCCGCATCCTAAATACGCTAAGAAAGGGGAGATACCTGCCTATAACATGATTCACAATTCCATCAATATTCACAGAGGTTGTTTTGGAGGTTGCAGTTTCTGCACCATTTCCATGCATCAGGGAAAGTTCATTGTAAGTAGGTCCAAGAAATCTATTTTGAAGGAAGCTGAAAAAGTGGCATCAATGCCTGATTTTGGCGGCACCATTTCCGACTTGGGAGGTCCGTCGGCCAATATGTACATGATGCACGGCAACAATCAGGAACTGTGTAAGAAATGTGCACGCCATAGCTGCATTTATCCTGAAATATGCAATAATCTTAATTTCGACCATGCGCCTGCGCTTGATATTTACAATTCGGTGGCGAAGGTCAGAAATGTGAAAAATATTTTCATCGGTAGCGGAATCCGATATGATATGTTTTTCCCTCATGACCAGTCGAAGGCTGTGCAGTAC
>JAFYJP010000035.1 GCA_017538085.1 Bacteroidales bacterium
AGCCGACGGCGACGACACCCAGCCCGAAACCGACCCTGCCCCCCCCGAGGCTAACATCACTGAAAATGGATAAACATAGTTCAATAACAATTATAATAGTTCAATAAAAACAAAAACTACGCAAATATGAAAAAGATATTGATTTTTGCATTTATGCTACTCGTTGGAGTCGCAAATGCGCAAAATTATCTCAGTATGAATATCACTGAAATCCAGCAAAACCAACTCTTCGAATTCTGTGTATCCGATTATGACAGCATTATCTTTACTAAAGATCCGAGCTGTAATAATCAGGTTTGGTGGGGTGCTAGAAAATTGAACGGACAATTAATCCAAGAAGCTTACGATGAGTTGGTCCTTATCCCAAATTCTGCGATAGAACTGGAAATTGTATATTTCGCAGAAGGCTGTAACATTAATTACAGAGTTTTTTATGTCATTTTCCACGATTTCGATATTGAGCCATGGACTCAAGACTACATTTGGAAGCGTGTTGGATCTTCAGTTACTCTCATAGCCCCTCAAAATCCTAGTATGAACGATTTACAGTATGAATGGTCAACTGGTTTAAACGGGTACATTGGTATTACCGTAACCGATCCAGGCACTTACTGGGTCCATATCTACAATGATTGTGGAGAACTGTACGATACTATCGAAGTCCGCGATAACGTGGAAATTGCACTAGCTACCTGCGACCTCGAGAGTAATCTTAACATGGTCACATGGTCTACTACTGAGGAGCAAGCTGAATATGTCGACCATCTCAACGTAAAACGTGATGGTATGATTGTAAACACTGCTAACTACTCCGATGGAGCCTTCATCGACAATATCGGTAGCGATGCAGCTGCGAGAACTTATACTCTCATCGCTGTAGCAACTGATGGTACTGAATGTCCTATCGAAAGCTATCAAAAAGAGACTATCCACATGGCTTACTTGATGGGAATAAACTCCACTATCGAAGTCAATTGGAATAGCCCTACAGGTTATGAGCTTGTCGGCTACAACATCTGCGAATGGAATCCAAGAAAATCGCTCCCTGATAGGGGAGCTGGCGAGCGTAGCGAGGCTGAGGGGTTGGATGGTGACTTGACTATCATCGACTTTGTCGGTGCAGGTGTCAACACTTACACTTGTTCAGAAGACCAATTCGACGGCGGTATGGTTGTCGTACAAGGCGTCGAAGCAAGCAAGACAGAAAATCGTCTACTTTCCAATCGTAGCAAAGACTACATTGGAATCGATGAAATCACGATTAAGAATTTGAAAGTTTATCCAAATCCTTCAGACTGTACCTTTACAGTAGAAGGAACTTCTCAATTGACCATTTATAATATACTTGGTCAAGTAATTACCACTAGCCATGATAAGGATGGAATCCATAAGTTCACCCTAAATCCTGGCCTTTACTTCGTCAAATCTGGCGAAGGTATCACAAAAAAGGTTGTCGTACAATAGGCAGAATATGTTGGGCTTTCTAAGCCTATGAAACAACCAACCCAGAAGAGGATGACCTTTTTGGTCACCCTCTTTTTTTTATCAATAGTTTGTTTGCCAGTTGTTTTTAGCTACTTATCTTCCATTTAAAGCATCGTGGTAGCTTTTTGCATTGAGCAGATGTTGTGTGTAGGTGGTGGAAAAACTGTGATAGCCTGAAAAATCTGATTTGGCACAGAAATAAAGATAGTTGTGAACTTCATAATTCAATACCGCATCGATTGTCGCTGTTGCAGGGAAACAGATTGGTCCAGGCGGCAGACCTTTGTACATGTAGGTGTTATACGGTGAATCAATCTGCTTGTGCTGGTTTAGAATCCTCTTTGCATTCCAGTTGATGAGATAGGCAAGGGTGGGGTCGGCTTGTAAGGGGATACCTTTCTTCAGACGGTTCATATATACACCTGCTATACGAGCTTTTTCATCATTTTTGCTCGTCTCCATCTCCACTATTGAAGCCAGAATGACAACTTCATCAACGGTAAGTCCTGTCATTTCAGCCTTTTTGAGACGGCTTTCATTCCAGAATCTGTCGCTCTCGAGTTTCATTCTCTTCCAGAATCCTTCTGCTGAGGTGTTCCAATAGAATTCGTATGTGTCAGGAACGACTAAAGTGTATTTGCTGCGTCCTTCGATGTCCAACGATTTTATGAAGGAGTCGTCGTTGTATTTGTTCATTATTGATGCCGAATCGGCTTCTATTTGCTTGGAGACCTTCGATGCAATTTTTTCAAGATAGCGGGAATACGAAAATGTCACTTTTACTGGTGACTGCAAACCTCCAGAAAGGACTCTCACTATCTGGCGGTTATTCATCCCTTCGTGGAGCAGGAATCTGCCTGGCTTGACATAGTTGTCATACTCCTGACGCTTCGACACATTGACAAATGAATTGATGTTGAGCAGCACGGAGTCATTTTCCAGCGTCTTAACAACATCATCGAAGGTGGCATCGGAATGAATGTATAATGAATAAGTGACCCGCTCCTTAAGATTGGTGTTAGGTTTTATCAGAGTGTTATACATGATGTAAACGAACACTCCTGATACAATTACAAGTGAGAGCAATGTTATGGCGACGTATCTGATGATTTTTTTTGTCTTTGAGGTCATGGTATGAGGGTGTTTAATTTCTGATAGAATGAAACGTCCTGCCATCCGCTGTCGGTTATAATCCAGTTTCTTTTAGTGCCGCACAATTTGAAGCCGTTGTGTGTGAACAGCTTTATGCTGTTGTAGTTGTTGTCAGCAATTTCACAGTATAGCTGATTGAGGTTAAGGATGTTGAATGTGTAGTCGCAGATGGCTTTCAATGCCTCATCGGCATAGCCTTTATGTCGTTCATCCTTCATTAGGACGATACCTATGGTCGCTCTTCTGTTTTTCGGATTGAAGTCGGTGATGTCAATGCAGCCTATGGCTTGATGGTCGGTTTTGCGGCAGATAATCAGACGCAGTTGTTTGAGCGTGTAAATGTCGTATGTGTTTGAATTATGGATGAAGCCTTTGATGTTGTCTTTGGATAGAGGCGCTATCGTGGTTCCATATTTCCATATTTCCACATCGTTTTCAAGATAGTATATGAAATCCACGTCATTGGTTTCCAATGCTCTGATAAATATATTGTTACCGCTTATCATAGTTTGATTGTCCCGCTGAAAACCATTTCGGGATGTCCTTTCAGATAGACATCGGTGTATGAGGTTCCCTTGTTAATAAAAGAAACGCAATGTTTGCCACCTCTATTGTGCAGAGTTATGCTTTTTCTTGCGGAACTGTCGTCAATATATTTGGTGTAGGCAATTGCCGTGGCGACCGAACCTGTGCCGCATCCGAGCGTTTCGCCTTCCACCCCGCGTTCGAATGTGCGCAGTGACAGCTCATCCGGACTGATTATCTTCACGAAATCCACATTGCATCCTTCTGGATTTATTTTCAGATTGTTTCTGAAATATCTTCCGGCTGACATAATGTCAATTTTGTCAATGTTGTCCATAAATATGACAAAATGCGGACTGCCTGTATTGACAAAATATCCTCTGACTGATTTTTTGTTTTCCAGATTTATATCCTGCTCTATATCAATGTTATGAATGACTGGCGGCAGGCAGTCATGAAACTGGACTGAATGATTTGAATTGATATCTGTTATGAAACTGTGTTTTCCGTCAGATGCGTTTAAAGTATAGTTTGTCAGATTGAGATTTTTAAATGCGAAATCAATGGAGCAGAGACTTCCGTTGCCGCAGAGTGTGTCGGTGGAACCGTCTGAATTATAGAATTTTATATCTAAACCGCCTTCTTTGTCCTTACTGGCTGTTATCAGTCCATCGGCACCTATTCCGAATCTCCTGTCACATAGTCTGACTATTTTTTCTGTGGAAATTGTTGCCGATGAATGGATAATAATAAAGTCATTCCCGCAGCATTGATATTTAAAAAAAGTGTAAATCATAAAAAAAAACACGGTTTTTGCTGTGCAAATATAGCAATTCCTTAACATCATTTAACGGGTTTGCCATAACAAAATATTTTTTTTTACGTTTTGGGGATGTATTGAAAAAAGTATTATCTTTGCTGTTTCGTTTCGAGTCGAGGCAGCGTAGGAATTGAATAAATAAAAGTATGAAAAAGAGAGTATTGGAATTTGTGTTTTTATCAATATTTGCAGTTGTTTCGGCAAATGTTGCTGCGCAGACTGGTTACGTTGACCTCGTTTCTGCTGCTGAGAAAAGTGTTCCCGCTGTAGTCCATATTAAGACTGAATTTGAACAGGTGGGCAATTCTTTTGATTATTATTTCCCATGGTTGTTTGGTTATAGCGGCCGTGGCTCTGCCCCTGTGATTGCAACAGGTTCTGGTGTCATAATTTCAAGCAATGGCTATATTGTCACTAACAACCATGTGGTGGAAGATGCTATCAGTGTTGAAGTTACATTGAATGACAAGCGTTCATACAAAGCTACTGTCATAGGTACCGATCCTTCTTCCGACCTTGCATTGCTTAAGATTAACGAGAGCGGATTACCGTATTTGGTTTACGGCGATTCTGACAAGGCAAAGGTAGGCGAATGGGTACTTGCAGTCGGAAATCCTCTGAACCTCAATTCGACGGTGACAGCTGGGATTATTTCAGCTAAAGCCCGCAATATCAATATTATAGAAGGTACACGTGACGG
>JAFYJP010000036.1 GCA_017538085.1 Bacteroidales bacterium
AACGACAAATTGAGCGAATCGTCTTTGCTCCTTGATGCATTGCGCCTGTATCAGAATCTTGAAATATTTCATCAGAAGGAAATGGATGCCCTCGTCAATCTCGACTTGGCCCGTCTGTCGTTTGTGAGACGGAATCTGCAAAATGAAGGTTCCGACAATCTGTATCTTAATTCATTGCTGTCGCTTGAGAAAAAATCCAAGAATGATAACTGCTGCGCTGAAGTGATTTATGCAATCGCTTCATATTATAGGTCCGATGCCTCGAAATATGATTCCGAAGTTTCAGATGAGCATAAGGACAGTTATGTGAAAGCTGTCGAATATTGCCTTAAAGCAATGAAACAATATGGGGGCTCCAGAGGTGCAGCAATGTGTGAGAATATGTATTACTCCATCATCGAGCCTAAACTCGGACAGAGTTCATATATCAAAACAGTCTATCCTGATGAATATTTCAGTTTCCTTGTCAATTATTCCAACTGTAATCATCTGTATTTTAAGATAGTGAATGCCAATTACAAGGATGAGTTTATGCCTGACACACGTAAGTATATATCGGTGCAGGATAAATTCGATATGTATCTGAAGGCTAAGGCCGTCAATCAATGGGATGTGGAAGTCACTGACCCTCATGACTATCGCCAGCACTCTATAGAAGTTGCCGCACAGCCCCTTCACAAAGGCTGCTATGCGGTGCTGATGTCCAATGACAAGTCTTTTGACTATAAAACCGGCCACGTTTCTTTTTTCATCATTCAAGTGACCGACATTAATCTGATAGTTTCTTCCTCTGACAATAACAATTATGAAATATATACTGTTGACAGAAACTCTGGAAAATCTGTAGGTAATTGTAAATTAACTGTATATAATGAATATTACAAACGTGGCTCGACAAATTATACTGAAGTCGGCCACTATACAAGCGATAAAAACGGCAAGTGCATCATACCTAACACAATCTTTGCGAAGAATAGTGATGGCAGATTGTTCCTTGAAGTTGAGCATGGAGGAAAATGGTATGCTGAAGATGTCTCTTTGTCGAAACGCGGTTCCTACAATTATTCTTCCGACAATCCTTCGGTCAGTTTCTATCTCGACCGCGCGATTTATCGTCCGGGTCAAACAGTGTTCTTTAAAGGTATAGTTACAAAGTGCAAGGACAGAATCAATTCAATTGTACCGGACTATTCAGTGACAGTTACTTTGAAAGATGCCAATTATCAGAATGTTGGAGAGGTCAGACTGAAGACGAATGAATATGGTACTTTTGCTGGTTCCTTCGTTTTGCCAAGTGATGGGCTCACTGGTAATTACACTTTGGGATGTATTTATAGCAGCATTAATTTTAAAGTGGAGGAATACAAACGTCCGACTTTCGAGATAACATTCGAAGACAAGACTTCGCAGCCAAAACCCGATTCCAAAGTCACTATTGATGTCAAAAGTGAAACATACGCCGGACTCCCGCTGTCGAATGCAACTGTGAAATACAAGATTACGCGAGAGACTTCATGGTGGTCGTGGTGGTGGAGAAACAGCGGCGAGACAGTCAATATAGCCTCCGGTGAACTTACCACTGATGAAAATGGTATCGCAACAATCAATTTCACTGCAAAATGCCCTAATACCAGTGGATATTTCTATAGTCCGCTTTTTGTTTTCATTGTTCATGTTGATGTCACCGATGCTTCCGGTGAAACCATATCCGATGTGTACAGAGTCCGCGTATCAAATCAGACGATGAATATTCGCAGTAATGTGAATGAATATGTGTTGTTGCATAACGACACTATTGAAGTCTATGCTGAGAACCTGCGAGGTGAAGAAATAAATACAATGTTCGATGTTGAACTTGTAAAACTGGTTCCGCCTAAATCATTGTATCGCGACAAATTATGGGATGAACCGGATTATTATTCCCTCACCAAGTCTGAATATGAGAAAAAACTGCCTCGTGATGTCTTTGGCAAAAACAGCCTTGAAGACTGGACGAGGGATTCAGGGAGTAAGATTAAAATGACTACGGACGGTTCTGTTGTCTTGCCTGATAATCTCATCCCAGGCTTCTATGCCATGGATGTCACCACCAAAGACGATTACAAGAACATTGTCAAGGAATCGTTTTATTTCCAGGTTGTGGATGACAATAAGTTCAAATTTGCGCAGTCGGGGATTAAGGTCGTTACAGACAAATCTCAGGTTCGTCCCGGCGATGATTTCAATGTCTATATCTCATCATCCTCCACAGTTGCCGAAACAAAAGTGCAGATTACGTCTGCGGGCAGAGTCATATTTGATGACTGCATAACGGTTTCCAAAACCAAAGTGCTCAATGTCAAAGTTAAGGAGGAAGACAGAGGTGGCATAGACATCATGGTGTTCTCAACCTTCAACAATCGTGATTACAGCGCTGATTTCTCGGTGTCGGTTCCTTTCGAAAACAAACGTCTGAATATAAAGCTTTTGACAGAGAAAAACTCTATGCTTCCGGGCGGAACTGAGAAGTGGACCCTTCGAATTACCGATTACAAGGGAAAACCTGTCAGCGCCGAGTTGCTTGCTGAAATGTATGACATGTCGCTTGACTACTTCTGCACATCATCATATTATACTCCTTCGTGGGGTAGGGTGGATAACAACAATGTGCTCAGTTTCAGACGCAGCCATATCACTGCAAATAGTGCATACGCATTCTCAGACAGCAGGGTCAAATCCGTCAGTGTGGCTACGCGTTCCTACGATGAGGTTGAATGGTATGGTTTGTTGGATTATGGCCATTACCGATATCTTGTTTATGAGACTCCAATGGTAGGTGCCAATTATGATGTGCTTCGTTCTGATAAGCGTCGTGTGAAAACAGCTGCAACGGCGGCTTATGATGAGGATTTTGTAGAAGAAAGAGAAGAAGTGAATGATTCGGCAGAGGAATCAGGAGAAACAAAACCACAGGGGGAAAAGTCCATCAGACGTGATTTCCGCGAGACGGCATTCTTCTATCCGCAGCTCACTACCGATAAAGACGGCAATGTGGAATTTGAATTCCTTGTTCCTCAGTCCATAACCAAATGGAAATTCAGGGCAGTTGCACATACCAAGGATTTGTCGGCAGACCTTTCTGAAATGGAGATAGTCGCTAAAAAGGATATGTTTATTACTCCAAATTATCCTAAAGTGCTCTATCAGAACGATGAAATCTATTATACAGCCAAGATTTCCAATACTTCCGACAATACTCTGACGGGCAAGTCTTATCTTGTCGTCACCAATGAAAAGGGTGAAAATATCACATCTCAGGTGGTTCAGAAAGAAAGGGTTGATTTTACGGTTGCTGGAAATAACTCTGTTATCGTCAAATGGAAACTTGCGGTCCCGTCGGATGCATCGGTTCTTACCATACGTTCTGTTGCCGAAACAGCTTCTCTAACCGATGCCGAGGAACACATCATACCTGTGCTTACTACCAAAGTGCTCATCACCGAAACCCTGCCTATGACCGTCAAAAAAGCAGGAAAAAATACTTTCCAGTTCAAATCTTTCAATGAAAAGTACGGTAAGAAAAACATTTACACTCAGTCAGTTACACTTGAATATACGCCAAATCCGCTGTGGTATGCAGTGCAGACCCTCCCTTATTTTGAGGATGGGGATGACAAACTTGTGGATATCATTTTCGGAAAATTGTATTCAAATTTAATTGCTGACTATATTGTTAAAAACAATCCTACTATTGAAGAGGTTTACCGTCAGATTAAGGCCACGAATCCGGACGATTTCGTATCGCAGTTGGAGAAAAATCAGGAACTGAAGGATATTCTGCTTAATGAAACCCCGTGGGTTCTCGATGCTGCAAATGAACAGGAACAGCGTGAACGCATGATAATGCTGTTTAACACCAACCAGATGTCGTATAATAAGGCTCAGAGTATCAAGAAATTAAAAGCTGTGCAGAGAAACGATGGCAGCTTCCCGTGGATTGAGGGCAGCAAATATTCAAGCTATTTCGTCACTCTCAATGTCATCAGCGGTTTTGCGCATCTCAACGACTTGGGCATTTTTTCCATCAATTCCAATAATGA
>JAFYJP010000037.1 GCA_017538085.1 Bacteroidales bacterium
ACGAATTACAACCACTTTTATTCCGAAATTGCGCGTTTCGAGACGCAGAGCTTCGCAATAGCCTTCAATTGCGTATTTGCTTGCTGAGTAGAAACCTTGAAACGGAAGCCCCATCAGTCCGCCAATTGAACTGATGGCAATGATTTTGCCTGAACCTTGTTTGCGCATTATCGGAAGAACAGCTTTCACACATCTTACAAGTCCCATGAAATTGGTGTCAACCTGTGCTTTTACATCTTCTTCGGTCGCAAATTCTATTGGACCGCCTATTCCCATACCTGCGTTGTTGATGAGTATGTCAATTCTTCCTTCTTTGTCAAAAATGGTTTTAACGCCATTGTTGACCTCATCCGAATTGCGTACGTCAAGTTTTATGTATTGGATACCCGGAATAGGTTCGGTATCACGTCTGATGGTGCCATATACTTTATGCCCTTTGGCAGCCAACAATTTTGCTGTTTCTAAACCGAATCCCGAAGATATACCTGTGATGAAAATGACCATTATGAAATTATACCGAATTTCTTGAAAACTTTTGTAATCTTGTCGATTGCTATGTCAACTTGCTCGAAAGTATGCGTTGCCATCAGCGAGAAACGAATCATAGTGTCGTTGTTTGGCACTGCAGGGGCAACAATTGGATTTGCGAAAATACCCTCTTCCAAAAGTTCATTGCTGATATACAGTGACTTTTCGGTGTCACGGACAAATAGAGGTATGATTGGCGTTTCCGTGTGACCGATGTCGAAACCTCTGTCCTTGAATTGTTTTGCTGAATAATTTGTAAGATCCCAAAGATGTTGTATCCTTTCCGGTTCACTGAGCATGATGTCAATGGCTTTGCTTACCGAGGCAACGTTTGCCGGTGCCATACTTGCGCTGAAAATAAGAGAGCGAGATGTATGTTTCAAATAATCTATGACGATATTGTCGGATGCGATAAAGCCGCCGAGTGAGCCGAATGACTTTGAGAAAGTTCCCATTATCAGGTCTGTCTTGTCGGTCAGTCCGAAATGTGAAGCAGTCCCTCTGCCGTGGTCACCGAGGACGCCTATTGAGTGGGCATCATCGACCATTATGTTTGCATGATATTTTTCGGCAAGTTCAACAATTGCCGGGAGTTTTGCAATGTCACCTTCCATTGAGAAGATACCGTCAACAACAATAACTTTCACGCTTGAAGGTCTGCACAGTTTCAGTTTTGCTTCCAAGTCACTCATGTCGTTGTGGGCAAATTTGAATACCTTGCCGAATGACAGGCGGCTGCCTTCAATTATTGATGCGTGGTCAAGCCTGTCAAGAAGAAGATAATCCTCACGACCGCAAAGATCTGAAACAACACCCAAGTTAACTTGGAAACCGGTGCTGAAACACACTGCCTGTTCCTTGCCAACTAATTTGGCAAGCTTGTCTTCAAGTTCTACATGAATGTCAAGAGTTCCATTGAGAAAACGTGATCCAGAACAACTTGTACCGTATTTTTTTGTGGCTGCGATTGCTGCTTCTTTTAATCTCGGATCATTTGATAAGCCTAAGTAACTGTTAGAGCCGAACATCAGAATGTCTTTCCCATTAATCTTTACCACTGTGCCCTGTTCCGACTCAATCGGTCTGTAGTAGGGATACATCCCCTTATCCATTGCTTCCTTATATGCTGTGAATTTAGCACACGATTGTTGAAGTAAATTCATACTATAAGAATTTAGTTATAAAAACTTGCAAAATTAATCTTTTTTATCTTAGAATTAAAAAAAAACTTAATTTTTTTCAGTGCAGATGCTGAAAATGTATTTTGACTTGATGTGAAATAAATCATAATTCATTGGAAATCAGCATTTAGGCAGATGGAGAAAAATAACCTGTTTCTTTGTGGAAAAATTTAGCAATTATGCGTACTTTTGCAATTTAACTTGTTATTATAAAATATGTCTGCTATGAAAAACGTTGCAAAAATAAATGGATTGCATAGCCGGCTGTCAAGTTGGATAATTAATAATTAATCGAAATGAAAAAGATAAGTTTGTTTATAATAGTTGCTTTCGCATTGTCATTGCTCCCTTTTGATACTATTGCTCAACAGAAGGCTCTGAAAAAGGGTTATAGTACAACCAACTGGTGTGTCAGTGGCGTCAGTAAAAAAGGAAAAAAGTCCGGTTCTTCTTCAAAAGTTGGTTCTTCCAACATGTTTTTTGGAATAAAAGGCGGTGTTAATTTGGCAAGTATGTCATACGTTGGTAAAAATGATTCCCTTTATACGGTCAATAGATTGCTGCTGCCATTTGGTGGTATATTCTTTGAATATGACAATCCAAGCGGACTTTCGATAATTCCAACTCTTCTTTACAAAGAGGATGGTACAGGCTTAATCGGTACAAACCAAACCTACTATCGGTTGGTGACTAACAATATTGATTTCACACTGCCCATCGCATACGACATCTATATAACCGAGAATTTTGCGCCTTTCATTTATATAGCACCTGATATAAGTTATAATATAGGTTATAAAATAGGTGGGGGTACAATAACTTCTGATAATAATGATAAAGGTTCAAGTTATTATCGTTCGTTTAATTATGGAGCCAAAGCCGGTCTTGGGTTAAAATATATTCTGAATCTGGGTTCGTTGAAATGGCTTATCAGACTTGATGGTGCATATAATTTCGGACTCTCAAACACATTAGACATATCGGAAGATTTTGATTTTAATTATTATCCTATTACAGATATGTGGAAAACTGAGGGAAATCACATGCGTAAAAACCGAGGCATCGAAGTGGGACTGTCGTTGGGTATAGGATTATAAGATATATTATGGTTAGGAATAAGTGATAGAATATGTATATAGACAATAAAATCTTGATGGGCAGAGGTACGGAGTATGTGTATCTTTTGCCGAAAATGGCCAATCGCCACGGCCTCATTGCAGGTGCTACCGGAACTGGTAAGACAGTAACGTTGAAAGTAATGGCGGAATCGTTCAGTGAAATGGGGGTGCCAGTGTTTCTTGCCGATATTAAGGGCGATGTGTCGGGAATGTGCAAGAGCGGTTCAACTAATGAAAGCCTTGAGAAACGTCTTGCAAAACTCGGCATCGAGAATTTTGAATACCATTCTTTCCCAACCGAGTTCTGGGATGTCTTCGGAGAATACGGCATTCCTGTTCGTACAACCATTTCAGAGATGGGACCGGAGCTTTTGGGCAGACTAATGGAACTTACTGAGGTTCAGTGCGGTGTGCTTAATATCGTTTTCAGAGTGGCCGATGATAATGGAATGTACCTTATCGACCTCAAGGACTTGCGCTCCATGCTTGCCTATGTTGGGAAGCACAGCAGGGAATATACCACTACATACGGCACTGTCTCGCCGCAGAGTGTAGGTGCCATACAGCGTGCGCTGCTGCGTCTTGAAGATCAGGGCGCAGAGAAGTTCTTCGGTGAACCGGACCTCGAAATCAACGACTGGCTACGTCGTGATAACCATGGCAGAGGTTATATCAATATTCTTCACTGCGTGGAGCTGTTCCAGAAACCGATGCTTTATTCAACGTTTATGCTTTGGATGTTGACGAAACTTTATGAAACTTTGCCTGAGGTCGGCGACCTTGACAAACCGAAGGTCGTGTTTTTCTTCGATGAGGCTCATCTGCTCTTCGCTGACTCGAGAAAAGCGCTTCTTGACAAGATTGTCCAGGTTGTGAAATTAATCCGTTCAAAAGGCGTAGGCGTGTATTTCATCACTCAAAACCCTACCGATATTCCGGATCCTGTGCTTGCCCAGCTCGGCAATAAAGTCCAACATGCGCTGCGTGCATATACTCCTTCCGAACTGAAGGTGGTAAAGGCTGCCGCACAGTCATTCCGCACCAATCCTGATTTTGATACCGAAACAGTCCTTACCGAACTTGGTACAGGTGAGGCACTTGTTTCATTCCTTGACGCTGACGGCAGACCTTCTATGACACAACGTGCAAAAATCCTTCCGCCTCAGAGCTACATGTCAACAATTGATGAGGACCGCCGTAATGCCATAATCGAAAGCAGCGACCTGTATTCACGTTATTATAAGTCTGTCGATCGCAGATCGGCATACGAAATCATCACTGAAGAGACTGAGAAGGAAAATTATCAGCTTGAAGTCGCTAAAAAGAAGGAACTCGAGCAGAAGGCTAAACTTGAAGCTGAAAAGGAAGCCGAACGTAAGGCCAAGGCTAAAAAAACGTCATCTTCAAGCTCTAAAAAGACCACTACCCGCAAGAAAAAATCATCGTTTGAGAAAGCTGTTGACAGCGGCATGAACACTATAGGCCGCGAACTTGGCAAAAGTATCGTCAGAACTATACTTGGCGTTCTTAAGAACAAATGATGGCACGCCACTTTTTCTCTGTTGACCTGGGTGCTACGAGCGGGCGTACTATCCTTGGAACTTTTTCGGACGAAAAGATACAGATGGAGGAAATCAACCGTTTCCCAAACCATCTGATACATTGTAACGAGCACTATTACTGGGATATATACGAACTTTACCGCAATATAGTCGAGGGACTGAAAATTGTCGGACAACGGAAGGATATTCAGTTAAGCTCCATAGGTATTGACACGTGGGGCTGTGATTTCACGCTTGTGGGCAAGGACGGTGGATTCCTGAGACTTCCCTATGCATATCGTGACACACATATTGCCGGTGCTGCTGAGAAATATTTCCAACATTTCGACAGAGATAAATGCTATGAAAAAACCGGTATTCAGGTGATGGACTTCAATTCTCTGTTTCAGTTTTATATTCTCCGACAGAATAACGATTCTGCTTTGGCTGCTGCCGACAAGATTCTATTTACACCCAATGCCATCAGCTATCTTCTTACTGGCAACATGACTACTGAATATACCGTGGCTACTACAGGCCAGATTGTCAATGCAAGAACCAAACGATTTGATGCTGAAATATTGCAGTCTGTCGGACTGACTGAAGACAATTTCGGAAAGTTTGTCTATCCGGGTGAAACTATAGGGTGTCTTACACCTGAAGTGCAGCAGCAGACCGGACTTGGAAAAATTCCTGTGATTGCCGTGGGGACCCACGATACTGCATCGGCTGTGGCAGCTGTTCCTGCTGTTGAACCTGATTTCGCATATCTGAGTAGTGGTACCTGGTCGTTGATGGGTATTGAAACTAAGGAACCTGTCATAAATAAGAGAGCCTGCGAGCTGAATTTCACCAATGAAGGTGGAGTGGAAGGTACCATCCGTGTACTGAAGAACATTTGCGGCATGTGGCTTTTGGAACGTTGCCGTGAAAACTGGCAGAAATACGATTATGATGAACTGATAAGTCAGGCACAATCGGCTGAACCGTTCAGGAGTTTCATCAATCCTGATGACCCAATGTTCGCCAATCCTCAAAATATGGAAATCGCTATCAGACAGTATTGCCAGCAGACTTCACAACCTGTACCTTGCACTGTCGGATCTATTGTCCGCTGTATTTTTGAAAGTCTTGCACTGCGTTATCGTCAGGTGATGGAAGCCCTCGATGAACTGTCAGGCAGACGCTCTTCGGTGTTGCATATCATCGGTGGAGGCAGTTGCAACAAGCTTCTCAACCAATGGACCGCCGACAGCATCGGTCGTACCGTAATTGCTGGCCCATCCGAAGCTACAACCCTTGGCAATATTATGATGCAGATACGCGCTGCTGAACTTGACACTAACATTTTTCAGCTCCGTAGTATGATGACTAAAGGACTGACACTTGATACTTTCGTACCAAATCAGACACCTGCATGGAATCAAGCTTATAAGAAATTTCTACAAATTACAACTATATGAATGAAAACAATATCCGTAAAGCATACGAAATAGCCAAAGAACGTTATGCTGCCATTGGCGTGAACACCGATGAGGTGCTTGATACTTTGAAAAACACTCCAATTTCGCTGCACTGCTGGCAGACTGATGATGTTGTGGGGTTTGAACGCAACGAGGCTCTATCGGGTGGAATACAGACCACAGGCAATTATCCTGGTAGGGCTCGCAATATTGATGAAGTCCGCGCTGACTTGGAGGAGGTGCATAAGCTTCTTGCGGGGACATTCCGCGTCAACCTTCATGAAACTTACGGCGATTTTGGCGGTAAATTCGTTGACCGCGACGAAGTGGAACCATGCCATTTTCAAAGTTGGATAGATTGGGCAAAGGAAAACAACTTTAAACTGGATTTCAATTCCACATCGTTCTCGCATCCGAAAAGCGGTTATCTCAGCCTTTCCAATCCAGATAAGGAAATCCGCGATTTTTGGATTGAACATACCAAACGATGTCGTCGCATTGCCGACTTTATGGGAAAAGCACAGAATGATGCATGTATCATGAATATATGGGTACATGACGGTATAAAGGATCTAACTGTTGAACGTTATCGTTATCGCAGGATACTCATGGAAAGTCTTGATGACATTCTTTCCGAAAAACTGCCAAACATGAAGACCTGCCTTGAGGCAAAACTCTTTGGCATCGGAATGGAAAGCTACACCGTTGGTTCCCATGATTTTTATGCTGGCTATTGTGCGAGTCGCAAGGTGATATACACGCTTGACACCGGTCATTATGAACCGACTGAAAACGTATCGGATGCTATCCCGTCACTGTTGCTTTATGTTCCTGAACTGATGCTGCATGTGAGCCGTCCTATACGCTGGGATTCCGATCATGTCACTATCATGAACGACCAAGTCCTTGACCTCTTTAAGGAAATTGTCCGTGCTGATGCACTGAAACGTGCCCACATAGGCCTCGACTATTTCGATGCATCCATAAACCGTATAGGTGCATATATTATCGGCACACGTGCTACGCAGAAGTGCCTTCTCTCTGCTTTGCTGGAACCTAAATACATGCTTCGTGAATTTGAAGATGAAGATAAGGGATTTCAACGCCTTGCCATGCAGGAGGAGGCAAAGACACTGCCTATGGGTGCCGTTTATGATTATTTCAACCTTATCAACGGTGTTCCGGTAGGCGAAGAATACATTGCTAAAGTTGAACAGTACGAAAAGGATGTCACTTCAAAAAGATAATCCATCATGCAGATTTTTATAGGCCTTCTTGTAATTGCTATCGGAGCTTTTTGTCAATCAAGCAGTTATGTCCCAATTAACCGCATCAAAAAGTGGAGTTGGGAATCGTACTGGATTGTTCAGGGTATCTTTGCATGGCTGATATTCCCTTTGTTGGGAGCTTTGCTTGCCGTGCCGTCAGGACATTGTCTGACAGAACTTTATGCTGCTAATCCCAAGGCCACATGGCTTACTATGCTTTTTGGCGTATTGTGGGGAGTGGGTGGACTGACTTTCGGACTTTCAATGCGCTACCTTGGCGTATCATTGGGGCAGTCCATTGCACTGGGAACATGTGCCGGCTTGGGTACAATTTTAACTCCTCTTTTCACCGGTCATCCTGAAGACTTAACATGGCCTGTAATTATTGGCGTGGTCGTCACTTTATTAGGCATCGCTATTATAGGTGTTGCCGGAAGTAAGAAGAAAAGTGGTGGAGAAACGGTTAAGGAATTCAATTTTACCAAAGGCATCATCGTAGCGTTGCTGGCAGGTTTCATGAGTGCTTGTTTCGGTATTGGGCTCGGTTTCGGAAGAGATTTGTTTTTCCCTGAGACGAAGGAGATATTCCATTCATTGCCGGCAACTCTGTTAGTAACCATTGGAGGTTTTGTCACGAATGCTGTTTATTGTTTCTATCAAAATAGCAAAAACAAGACATGGAGTGATTACAAGAAAGGCGGTGTGTGGGGTAACAATCTGCTATTCTGTGCGTTGGCTGGATTATTGTGGTATAGTCAATTCTTCGGGTTAAGTCTCGGTAAGGGCTTCCTTGTCGGAGCACCAGTTCTGATTGCCTTCTCGTGGTGCATTCTTCAGTCGCTCAATGTTGTTTTCTCCAATGTTTGGGGCATTATTCTGAAGGAATGGAAAGGCGCATCAAAGAAGACAATTGCCATTTTGGTTTTAGGTTTGGCAGTGCTGATAATTTCATCGTTTTTACCTCAATTACTGAAATAATATGCAATCAATTTTAGACAGCAGTCTTGCTCTTAAAGCTGCCGTTGGTGATGTGGCGGAGGTGGCAGGTTATCTTTGGGGAAAGGGCTGGGCTGAACGCAATGGCGGCAATATCGTCATTAATGTCACTGAATTTGTCAATGATGATATTCGACAGATGCATGCTATTTCTGCACCATTGTCAACATCCGGATATATGCCGCATCTGAAAGGGTCTTATTTTTTCTGTAAGGGCACCAACCGCCGTATGCGTGACTTGGCACGCTGGCCTATGGAAAACGGCTCTGTCATCCGTATTCTCGATGACTGCGAGCATTATGAAATCATCGCTGACAAGGCGGTTATGCCTACTTCGGAATTGCCGTCGCATTTGGCGGTGCACAATTATCTTATTGGGAAAGGTTCGACATATAAGGCTTCGCTGCACACTCATCCTACAGAGTTGGTGGCTATGAGTCATACAAACAAATTTTTGGAGAAGGATGTGCTTACAAAGCTGTTGTGGAGCATGATTCCCGAGACGAAGGCATTCTGCCCTCGTGGTTTAGGCATAGTGCCGTATATGCTGCCCGGCTCAGTTGAACTTGCGAATGCTACGATAAAGACATTGGCTGAAAACTATGATGTGGTGCTGTGG
This sequence comes from Bacteroidales bacterium, assembly GCA_017538085.1. Taxonomy (GTDB): domain Bacteria; phylum Bacteroidota; class Bacteroidia; order Bacteroidales; family BM520; genus RGIG7150. The sequence goes on from JAFYJP010000037.1 coordinate 8,715, forward strand.
GAGAAACATGGTGTTTTTGCCATAGGAGAGGATGTCATGCAGGCTTTCGACATGGTTGATACGTTATGCAAGAGTGCTTGTATTTACATGGATGCACGGATGATGGGCTTTGAGCCTGACGGTATGACGGTGGAACAGATGGCTGAGTTGTCTGAGACGTTCCACCTGCCGAAATGATTGTAAATGATGGCTTTCACAGTCATCGGATAATTTAAAGGTATGTTAAATAATTAGGACAAATGGAAGGATACGATTGGGCAAAGGAATTGCCATGTGCCGTAACAGTCTGTGATGACAAAGGCACGATAATATACATGAACGACAAATCTGTTGAAGTTAACGTGAAAGGCGGTGGCTCCATCATAGGGAAAAACCTGAAAGACTGTCATAACCCTCGTTCATGGGAAATAATACAGAATCTCTTGGCAACGGGAGGAACGAATGTCTATACCATCTACAAACAGGCCAAGAACATAAAGAAGCTGATATACCAGACTGCCTGGAAAAAAGACGGCAAGGTCGGAGGATTGGTGGAAATATCCATCGAATTGCCGGAGGAAATGCCGCATTTTCTCAGACCTTAGATTGTAGAGACGCGATTAATCGCGTCTCTACATGACGCAACCTGTTTCTCCTCCCGTGTCAACGCAATGATACTCGCTGATACATACGCCCCAAATTCAAAAATAATTGCGGAAATGATTGTCATAATGACAAAAACACATATCTTTGCAACGGGTTGGAAGGACAGCATGAATGGGACTTCGGCATTCTGACAACCCAATATAAAGAAAATCATGTATAATTAGAAGCCCCCTTAAACTGTCAATATGAAGAAAATTGTAAAAGCCCTATCAGTCATAATGCTAATGACAGCGTTGCTCACCGTTGGATGCGAAGAGAACAAAGATTCGGACATGAAGGTGACCACCTACACACCTCAGGACATCACAAGTACAACCGCCGTATGCGGTGGCGAGGTGATTGTGCCTCAAGGACTAACTCTCAACGAGCTTGGCGTGTGTTGGAGTGAGAACCGTAACCCTACGGTGGAGGACTCTTATCTTTCTACCTCGAACTGGAACGAGCCGTACGTTTGCACCATAACTGGGCTTGAGCCTGATACTAAGTACCATGTCCGTGCATACGCCCTGCGCGGTTTGGAGTATTTCTATGGTGATGAGGTTAGCTTCACCACCTTAAAAACTGGCGGCGACACCCATTCCTATGTTGACCTTGGCCTGCCCAGCGGCCTTTTGTGGGCCACCTGCAATGTGGGAGCAAATGCTCCTGAGGACAACGGCGATTACTTCGCATGGGGCGAGACGCAGCCGAAGGATGTTTATAATTGGAGCACTTACCAGTACTGTAATGGCAGTAAAAACACATTGACCAAGTACTGTAACAAATCCTCTTATGGCTACAATGGTTACACCGATAACCTGACCATCCTACTGCCTGAGGACGATGCTGCCACAGCCAATTGGGGCAATGGCTGGCGTATGCCCACCAAGGAAGAGTGGCAGTAACTTCTCGATAACACGACCAGCACATGGACGGCTCAAAATAGTGTGAATGGCAAGCTCTTTACAGCCCCGAACGGAAACAGTCTCTTCCTGCCCGCTGTAGGCTACCGTTGGGACGACAAGCTTGGATACTTTGGTTCGAACGGCTGTTACGGGTCGAGTTCGCTCTACACGGACGACCCGATCTACGCTTGGGGATTCTTCTTCAATGCAGCCAGCTACTTCATGAACTACCACTTCAACCGGGATAATGGTATGTCTGTCCGGGCAGTGCGCTCCGCGCATCAGAACTAACCTTTGTTCCTGTGGTAGAGACGCGATTAATCGCGTCTCTACATGATGCAACCCTTCTCCCGTTTCAACGCAATGATACGTCTTTGTCTATTCGAAAAATCAACGATGCATAATTACCGATTACACCTGGAAAGATGAAAAATAGTTTGTTTGTTTGAAAAACAATGCGTATCTTTGACGGTTGAAAAATGATTTATAGATGAGGAAGAGATTTAATGTTACAGGTAGTTGCAATCCGCAATGGCACTATATGGTGAATACGGAGAAACGTTTCAAGGCGGTGGAAGATTTGATTGATATGGGAGAGTATTTCACTATCAACCGTGCGAGGCAGTATGGGAAGACCACCATGCTCCAGATGATTCGGAGGAAGTTGTCTGACAAGTATTTGGTTATTAAGACGAGCTTTGAAGGGATTGGGGATGAACCTTTTAGGAACGAGGAATCGTTCGCAAAG
>JAFYJP010000038.1 GCA_017538085.1 Bacteroidales bacterium
AAACTGCTATTCCGATTCGCTAATCAACACAGACAATGACGAATTCATAAATGCCCTTTCATCCGATGAAACCACTCTTTTTTTCACACGCCGTCATTCGGTCAGAGGATTCATCAATGAGGACATTATGTCGGCCAAACGCGAGAATATTGACGATAATCAGTTTGATAATATAGAATCAATCAATGATTTGCTCACTTTGGAAGGCAATGAGGGAGCAGTGACTCTGTCCCCGGATGGAAGCATTTTGTTCTTTACCGCCTGCGGACGTGAAGACGGCATGGGAAGCTGTGATTTGTATTATTCACAACGTCTGAATGACCACAGATGGTCAGTTCCTAAAAACCTTGGACCATCAGTCAATTCGAAGTATTGGGAATCACAACCTTGTATGTCCTCTGATGGGCGCACACTTTTCTTTTCAAGCAATCGCCCTGGAGGCTATGGCTCAGAAGACATCTGGTACACCAAACTAAACGATGACGGAACTTTTTCTGAAGCTAAAAACATTGGAAATAAAATAAATACCGAGTATAAAGAACTATCTCCTTTTATTCATTTCGACGGTATCACATTATATTTTTCATCCGACCGTCCGAATGGTCTTGGAGGACTCGACCTTTGGATGTTCAATATGCAAAACGACACTGTTGCAACCAATCTTGGATACCCAATAAACGACTTCAATGATCAGATGAATTTCGTGGTCAGTCCATCTGGCAGAAGAGGGTATATTTCGACTGTCAACGATTTTGGCAATGACTATGATATCGTTTCCTTCGATATACCTGAAAATCTGAAGCCAGTGCCGACAGTCTGCAAACCAGGTATAGTTGTCGATGCATCAACTGACAATCCTGTTTCAAATGTCCGCATTGATTTGACTGAATACAATGCTGAAACAAAGGACGGCATTGTTTCAAATTCGGATGAAAACGGACAATTCATTGTCTGCATGAAAACCTACAGCAAATACGGTATTACAGTGGTTGCTCCGAATTACATGATATATTCTGCATTGATTGAATATGATACCGATACAATTATAGTACGAATGCAACCTTTAGAAATAGGGAAACCTGTTATAATCAATAATGTGCAATTTGAATACGACAGTTATGAACTAAAATCCGAATCATTCCCAGAATTGAACAGAATAGTCAAGATGATGAAGGACAACGAAACACTCTCTTTTGATATTTACGGACACACTGACAATGCAGGTGAAGACAATTATAACCAAAGACTTTCTGAAAAGCGAGCCCAATCTGTTTATGATTATCTTGTCAGTATGGGGATTTCGGCATCACGCCTGACCTACAAAGGATTCGGTGCAACCAAGCCCGTCGCTCCAAACGATTCTGAGGAGGGTAGAAAACTTAATAGAAGAACGGAGATTGTTCCGAGGTAACAAAACCTTATTTCCATATCATCCGTATGGAATAAAAATCAATGCTACTATTTTATTCCGAGGAATTTTTTGACCTCATTACGATGCGTCAGACTAATGGGCACATATACATCTCCAATGATTATGTTGTTGTGCTCGATGAGCTTGATGCATTCTTTTCTGATGATATATGAACGGTGTACCCTCATGAACATATTGTGCGGTAATTTTTCCTCCAGCGCTTTCATGGTTGTAAGCGTAACTATAGGATATTCATCATTTTTTGTGTATATCTTGGCATAATCCTTTATGCTTTCAATGTAATTTATGTCATTGTAATACAAATGAATAACCTTGTGTCCGCTCTTGATGAAAAATGAATCATTGGTGTTTTCCTCAATCTGCTCACTTTGTTGCTCAATATCAGATGCAGCAACTTCATTTGTCTGATATTGAAGATTTTGGGAATGTTTCATGAGTTCATACAAATTATACGCTTTCTTGGCTGCCTTAAGAAAATTGTCGTAAGACACCGGCTTCAAAAGGTAGTCAACCACATTTACTTTGAAACTGTCAATGGCATACTGTTGAAAAGCGGTAATAAAGATGATTTCACACTTGGGGTTAATATTTTTTGCAAAGTCAATTCCATTCAATTCCGGCATCTGGATATCAAGAAATATCAGGTCAACATCATCGATTTTCATCTTTTTCATTGCCTGAATTGCACTGTTGTATTTCCCCACCAAAGTAAGGAATTCAGTCTTTTTCACATAACTCTCAATGAGTTTCAGTGCCAGAGGCTCGTCATCGATTATAATACAGTTCATGATTAAATGGATATAATAATTTTTGATTTGTAAACTTTATTGTCGGGGGTTATGGACTGATTCCACGTATAATGGTTAGGATATATTAACTCAAGACGACGTCTGACCTGTTCGAGACCAATGCCAGAACCGCTCTTGTCATAATTGTCCTTAGGGTGATAACTGTTTGAAATGGAACAAGTCACGGTTTTCCCATCAGATGATTCCGAGATTGAAATATCAATAAAATCGTCTTCTTCATTTGACACTCCATGTTTGAAGGCGTTTTCTATCAATGAAATGAATAACATGGGGGCAATCATCGTATTTTCCGAGTGGACATCAAAATTTTCGGAAACGACAAAATTTTCGTCGAGTCTGATTTTCATCAGTTCAATATAATCTTTCATAAACTCAACCTCTTTGATTAGTGGCACAAACTCCTGTCTGCTATCGTAGATGGCATATCTTAAAAGGTCACTTAGGTCGCTTACGGCACTCTGTGCTTTTTCCGTGTCGAACTGAATCAATGAATATATGTTGTTGAGGGTGTTAAGCAGAAAGTGTGGGTTAAACTGATTTTTAAGATTTTGCAATTCCGCTTCAGTTTTGGCTTTTTCCACTTCCTTCATCTTTTCAAACATTACATTAATATCAGCACTTGCCCGTAATAGCACACTTACCAACACACATACAATGCAAAGTGATGTGTTGCGCAAGAAAAATCCCACCGGATGGGCAAGTATCAGATGGTCATCATCGTATGCATTTGGTCCGAACTGCCCTTCCCAAAAGAAAATGAAAAGATTGGCAAGAAGAATCAAATATATGTTGAAGCTGACGAAATAGATTATCTTTTTGTTCATATCCATATCGCTGTTGAATATGAAGCTTGGAGTGAAAATTGAGTAGTTGGCATAAAAAAGTATCAGAAAGGATATGGGAACCGAAATGTGTGACAGATATTCCCTCCATACAATGTATCCTTCTGCATCCCTTTCAAGGAAAACAAGCGGTGTGGCGAAAATTATAATCCAGCACAGCAGATGGACAAAATTGTTTATGCTGTTCTTCTGCGACAATAGTTGCTTTATCAGGCTCATAATTATCTCCTTGAATTGTTTTTATCAAAAATGCAAATTTAATATTTTTTGTCTATAAAATTAATCCGACTTTTGCTATGACCCAATAATGTCCTAAACAGGTCTCGAACAAATTTGTTATGGATTCGAATATGGAATTTGTAATTGTGCTATCTTTGCAACTTCAAAAAAAAATGTAAAATGCTTAATATAGGTTGTCATCTGTCGGCTTCAAACGGTTTCATGCAAATGGCAAAAGATGCTGTTTCTATTAATGCCAACACTTTTCAATTCTTTACCCGCAATCCGCGCGGCGGAAAGGCCAAAGACATCGATAAAGAAGATGTGAAAAATTTTCTTCAGTTCTCTGAAGAACACAATTTCACAAAGATACTTGCACACGCACCATATACGCTAAATCCTTGTTCCGCTGATCCAAAAGTCAGAGATTTTGCCTTAATGGTTATGAAAGATGACATGCTAAGAATGGAATATGTGCCGGGTAACATGTATAACTTTCATCCGGGGAGTCATGTCGGGCAGGGTATTGATGTCGCAATTGAAATCATCATCGAATTTCTGAATCAGATTCTTCAGCCCGACCAGCATACTACCGTTCTTCTTGAGACCATGTCAGGTAAAGGTTCCGAGGTCGGAAGCAAATTTGCTGAATTACGCAGAATTATTGATGGCGTGAAATTAAACGACCATCTCGGCGTATGTCTGGATACCTGCCACATCAACGATGCTGGCTACGATGTTGTTAACAACCTTGACGGAATATTGGATGAATTTGATGCTGTTATTGGACTTGACCGACTGAAGGCCATTCACCTTAACGACAGCAAGAACCCATTTTCAAGCCATAAGGACCGCCATGCAAAAATAGGGGAGGGCACAATAGGATTTGATGCCCTGTCACGCGTAACCAACAACCCACGTCTCTGTCATCTGCCATTCTTCCTTGAAACTCCTAACGACGATTTGTCGGGCTTTGCCAATGAAATAGCAAAACTTCGCAACGCATATAAATTTTAATGTAACTTATTGATTACCATGTTTTCCTGTCCAATACAAATACGATTATGTGACCTTGACCCATTTAACCATGTAAACAATGGCTCCCAATGTCATCTTCTCGACTATGGCCGAACACAATATTTTGAGCATGTTTTTGGAATGAAAATCAACTGGCTGACTTTCGATTTGATAGTTGTCCATATCGAAATTGATTTCAAAAAACCGATTCGCATTCATGATAAGATTGTATGTGAAACAGATGTCTATGAACTTGGCAACAGCAGCATAAAAATGCTTCAACGATTAGTAAATGCTGACACCAACGAGATTATGACTGTCTGTCATGTCGTGCTTGTAACATTCGACAGGGAGAAAAATGTGTCCAAGCCAATACCGCAGGAATATCGCGACAAATTGGCTGATTATGAAAAACCTAAAATCAAAAATATCATCTTTGACTTCGGAGGAGTACTGATAGATTGGAACCCTCACTACCTTATTGACGAATTCGATGACCACAGCAGGGAGATACAGATTTTATTCGACATTATATGCTCCCGAACATGGAACAACAATTTAGACATAGGCTATTCATTTCCAAAAGCATGTCAGGAACTGAAAGATATGTTTCCGAAGTATGAACATGTGGTTCAAGCAATGATTGACAGATGGGATGAAATGCTCGGCAAACAATATCAGAAATCTGTTGATCTTATCTATAAACTAAAAAGTAAAGGCTTCAAAATTTACGGTCTGTCAAACTGGTGCCAGGATACCATACACTATGCATTTGAGAAATTCAGCTTTTTTAAGGATTTTGACGGCATTTTGGTCTCAGGCTTTGAAAAAATAGCCAAGCCAAATCCAAAGTTCTATAAACTTCTGTTGAACAAATATGACCTTAAAGCCAGTGAATCATTGTTCATAGATGACAGAATTGAAAACGTAGAAGGTGCAAGGAAAGTCGGCATTTCCACAATCTTGTTCGATGATGAAAATACCATTGAAAAGAAAGTCAGTCATTTGATTGATTATTTCTGTTAATAATTTATTAATAAAATATTATATAAATGTTATCGTTATAAGATATTTGGATTATCTTTGCAATTTAATGAATGCTGAATGTTAGCTGAACGAAAAAACAAGTTAAACTAAATAAATTTAAAAATGAAAAAATCTACATTCTTTAAATTTTTGTTGTCTGCAATCTTAGTTTTTGGGAGCGTATTCGCTTTCTCGCAGACTAATTCAACACCAAGGTCCATCTCAGATGAGAACATTCTTTCTATCGGCGATTACAATGCCGAACTCAATGCTCAGACTACAATTAGCGTAAACCTCGCAAATGAAAGTGTGGCTGCAGCAATCCAAATGGATATACCTTTGGATGAATCCATTACTTACGTTTCTGGGTCTTTTTCTCTTACTCCGAGAACATCAACTCACATGTCTAATGCTCAAATTGTCGGCACTAACACTTTGAGAGTTTTGTTGTTCGCATTTCCAACAACACCATTCTCCGGTAATGACGGCCCAATATTTACTTTTGACTTAATAGGCACAGAAGCAGGAACTTTTGAATTGAATCCAATAAGCATTGTCCTTTCTTCCATGTCAGGTTCGCCACTCCCTTGCACTGTGGTTAACGGCAGTTTGAACGTAGCCGCTCCCGCATTCAACGTAACAGTAGCTGCCAATCCAGCTCAAGGCGGTACAGTTACTGGTGCAGGAACATACGAAGAAGGCTCTTCAGTAACTATTGCTGCTTCAGCTAATGTTGGTTACACATTTGCTAACTGGACAGAAGAGGGCGCAGTGGTTTCAACAGCTGCAACTTATACTTTTACAATCGCCGAAGACCATGACTTTGTTGCAAACTTCACATTAAACACTTACGATGTGACAGTAGTATCAAATCCTGCTGACGGCGGTATTGTTACAGGCGCTGGAAATTACAACCACGGTGCTACAGTAACAATTAATGCAACTGCTAATGCTGGTTACACATTTGCTAACTGGACAGAAGATGGCACAGTTGTTTCTACAGTTGCAACTTATACTTTTACAATCACCGAAGACCACGATTTCATCGCTAACTTCGATGAAGAAATTATTAACTATTATACAGTCACTTTGACAGCAAATCCAACTGATGGCGGTATGCTTATCGGTGCAGGAACATTTGAAGAAGGCACTCCAGTAACTATTGCTGCTAACGCTAATATTGGTTACACATTTGCTAACTGGACAGAAGAAGGCACAGTGATTTCTACAAATAATCCTTATTCTTTCGTTATCACCGAAAACCATGATTTCATCGCTAACTTCACAATCAACACTTACGATGTGACAGTAGCTGCAAATCCTGTTGAAGGTGGTTCAGTTACAGGCGAAGGCACTTACAACTACGGCACCGAAGTAACTATTGATGCTTCAGCTAATGACGGTTACACATTTGCTTTCTGGACAGAAGGTGTCGCAATTGTTTCTGGAAATGCTTCTTATACATTTATTATCACCGATGACCATGATTTCATCGCTAACTTCACATTAAACACTTACGATGTGACAGTGGCTGCAAATCCTGTTGAAGGTGGTTCAGTTACAGGCGAAGGCACATACGACTACGGCACTGAAGTGACTATTGAAGCTTCAGCTAATGACGGTTACACATTTGCTTACTGGACAGAAGGTGACGAAATAGTATCAGAAAATGCTTCTTATACATTCACTATCACTGAGAATCATGATTTCATCGCTCATTTCCCAATAAATGTTTACAATGTGACAGTAGCAGCAAATCCAGCTGAAGGTGGTACAGTTACAGGAGAAGGCACTTACGTATTCGGCACATCAGTAACAGTTACTGCAACTGCAAATGACGGTTACACATTTGCTAACTGGACAGAAGGTGACGAAATAGTTTCTACAGACGCATCTTATACTTTCACAATCACCGAAGACCATGATTTCGTTGCTAATTTCGAAGAAGTAATAGTTTATTACGAAGTCACTGTTGCTG
>JAFYJP010000039.1 GCA_017538085.1 Bacteroidales bacterium
ATTCGGGAGCAAACCCTATCTTGTTGTTCCAATCAACGGTGAAGGGGTCAAGCGTGAAGTTGCGGAAATCTTCTTCAACTGCCATGTCAGAATCCTGTAGTGGCAGGATGGTTTTATCCTGAAAAAACTGACACTTTTGGAAGCTTGTAGTTAGTAGTTATTACATCCCCCATTCCAACTCCTGTTAAAATGATTTGGAATGGGGGGGTGATTTAATGCCGGATATGTATGATTTAGAATAATCCGTTTATTACATTTAGGATTTCATCGTCTTTGACGTCGATAGGGAATACGTGTGATGGTTTGAGGTGATAGACAGTATGGCCGTTCAACATGCGTTTTTCACCGCCGCCGGTGATGTTTAGCATAACGATTTTGTCTTTGTCTATCATGTTGTTTTCCACAGCTTTAAACAGACTTGCCGTTGCGATTCCGGCAGCATGATATATGTCTATGCCTTCGTATTCCTCAAATATAGCCATTGCCTTGTCAGCCTCTTCATTGGTGCATGCGAAAAATTCACCGTCTGTGGCTGAGAGGGCATCAAACAACCCGCCTGCAATTCCGTATGGAGGCTTGCGGTTTGAGAGTACTTTTGCCTTTATGATGGATGCATCGGTACGCGCCTGGTCGTCATCGTAAGGAAGAAGTGCTCTTGATTTGGCTTTCCATGAGTTGTACATCGGGATGAATGGTGTGTTCTGTGAAACCATGAGTTTCATGGTTTTAGGGGTGAACCTGCCATCTTCATTCAGCCTGAGATTTGCCTCCCATGCGGCTATGGCACCGGTGCCGCTGCCAACTGCCTGGAAATAATAGTCGGGAATTTCACCGATAAATGAAGCTGCTGAAAGCACTGTGGTACTCATACCGTCGCGGCGGGCAATGTTCTTGGCACCACCTTCAGCCAGAAATTTTTTGTCCTTTACAGCAACGTTCCCAAGATGTATCGAGTCGAAATAGTCACTGCCATGAGCGGAACAGATGAGTTTGACGCAGTCGTTGAGCGGCTTTGTGAACCATAAGGCATCTATGTTGTCGTATGGAACACACAGCAGCAGTTTAATGTTGTTGTCGGAGCAGACTTTGGCGAAAGCCCTGCCTGTATTGCCTGCAGATGAGACTACCAGGATCCTGTCTTCTTCCGGATTCAGTCTCGCACAGACGGAATAAGCCTCGGTTTCCTTGAAGGAACAAGTGCTCATACATGCACCTATTTCAGGATAATAACCGTTGAAAGTGATATATAAGTTGTTGAGCCCTAACAGTTTGCCAAGACCATTGCTCTTGTATGTCACTGGGGCGGACGAACCTTGCAAGAAATGGTTGACAGGCATCCAGTCGGCAAACCGATAAATGCCTCTGTTGGTATAACTTGTGTCTAATTGTTTCTTTTCATAGACAGCCCTGATTAATGATGGCTTTCCATCTGGTTCTTCTATAAGCCAGCCTGTATCTTCAAAAATGTTGCCTGATGCAACATTTATCAGTTTGTATTTAGTCTTGTCCGATATTTTCATGTTCATGTTTAAAAAAAGCGAAAATAATACTTTAAGTTTTATAATTATTTGTTAATATGTTGTTTTAATCTTTTTTAACAAAATCAGTCGTGGACAATTTCAGCCTGAAAGAAATTAACATTAAACAACCAACCCGCTTTGCGGATAAAAAAAAGTATTATGAGAAAAAGATATTCAATGGGCTCTGCTGACATTCAGCAAAGAGCAGATTATGTTTTAAAAAAGTACGGTTTGATTTTCAACCATTTGGAGATAAGTCGGATTTTGACAGTCCCTTATCTTGTTCTCAAAGAGGATGAAATTACCGGAATCCTAATGTTACCACGGCAAACAGCTATTGAGGATTTCGAAAGAATCATCAGGTTTTCTTTTGCCAACATGTTAAATTCTATTGAAGACGGACTCAACAGAAACGCTGTTGATTTGTCACTGATATTCCTGTATTATCTGAAATCTCTTGAATCGACTACACTTCTGATTGATTATTTGAGACAGGATGTCGGATACATGTATATATGGCAGAACAACGGAGCCATCGAATCTTTCACGTGGCCGGTATTTGCCTATTGTGCCATGTATAATCCCAAGAGGTTTGTGTCGTTTGCCCTGGAGCCGGATTTGTATTTGTGGAACAGAGTTGTGGCACCTCAATCTTTGGCCAAGGTCGCAATCATCCATCCTGAACTTTATGAGAATACTATTGAGATTTTCAAGGATTTACTGATGAAATATTACATCAAGCATAACGACAGAAGGGTTTTTGACCCTGAATTTGTCGGAATACTCGAAAAGGAGGTTATTGAAATGGGAGCGACAGAACTTCTGACCGATTTGCAGATATTTCATGACGAAAAACTCGTTGATGAATCGTATTGGGGCAGTTTTGCCAAGGTTTCGAGAAGAACGTTCAAAGGAAAACTGTCACCTGAAGATGTTAAACCAAAGTCAATCTTTGTAACATTGAAGAATTTTGGAAAACATTGTTATACCAAGGGAGATGAAGAAGGTGACTTTTTATGGATAATGGATGAGGCTCATAATAGGACGGTTGAGGAATCAGGTTATGCTATGACAGGATTATAGGATGATGATGCTACCACCATCGAATAAAGGGCCGTCGTACAATTCTGTAAGTCTGCAGCCGGCAGTCTCTATGTAACTTTTAATTGCATACCCATCCCTATGGAATTTAAGTCGTCCGATAACAAACACAAGGTTGTCAATGATGCCGAAACAGCCGCCAATGCAGCCGTTACGATAACCGGGCAGAACAATGTCCTCCGATGAAACCAACAGATGTCTGATATGGTTTTCGTCAAGGACTTTGGATATGCCTTGGTCGGAGGTGATAAAGGAGCCATCGGGTAGTGGCAGAACTGAGCATCGTGTGAAACCTTGTTTTACATTGATAAAGGTTCTGCCGTTTTGCATAGATATTATTTCCGGATCGGTGTATTTCTGGTTATGGATTATGTATCTGTCAGTTACGACAGCATTGTAATGAGTGGCATCGAAGCCGAAACCGACCGGTGAAACACCAGGGACAATGTGTGCATAATTGTTTTTTAGGAGTCTGATGATTTGCGGGGCAGCAATCAGTTGATTGCCTACTTTGCAGCAGAATACATCCGGATGGCCCGCAATTCCTTCATCAGTAACGTCATGGGTCATAAAAGAGAAACAGTTACCTGTGTTCTGTAACATGGTAACTGCTTCCGATGGTATTATTTCGTTGTGAATGAATATCAAAGCTAAAATGTGGAATATTCGATTTTGCCTTGTTCGCACTTGAGGATTTTAGGCGAATAAAATTCTCTGAACAGCTGATATGCATGTGTTGACATCAGAATGGTAGTGCCGTTTTCCTTATTGATTCTGAAGAGCAATTTCATGATTTCCTTGGAGGTTTCAGGGTCAAGACTTCCAGTAGGCTCATCGGCGAGGATGATTTCCGGCTTGTTGATGATGGCTCTGGCTATGACAATCCTCTGTTTCTCACCATCGGAGAGAGTGGCAGGCATCTTGTCTTTTTTATGCGGCAGACCAACAAGGTTGAGGACTTCCTCTTTACGGTTTGCTATCATTTCTTTGTCTTTGCATCCGATGGCTCTCATTGCAAAGTCGAGATTGGCATCTACCGTTCTGTCCATCAGCAGTTGAAAATCCTGAAATGCTATGCCGAGTTTTCGTCTTAAAAAGGGAATGTCTTTAGTCGGGATGTCAAGAATATTGAATCCGGCAACCATTGCCTCGTCACCGTAAATATCCTCAATGTCAGCATAAAGTGTTTCGAGGAAAGTGCTTTTCCCGGAGCCGGTTTTGCCGACAAGGTAAACGAAATCGCCCTTTTCAATGGTCAAGGTTATATTTTTGAGAAAATCCATGCCATCACGCCTAATGGTGAGATTTCTGATGCTGATTATAGTTTCTTTCTGGTCTTCCATAGCTTCATTTTTCGTTAATGCAAAGATAGAATATTTTTACAATAATGATGGCGTTTTATGAAAGATTTGCGTTCATCAACTTCAGCCATTTCCTGTATCCGAATATCGCTATTATCACGTAAAGTGCGTAAAGGCTTGCCTTGAACGGGATGTCTTTATAGAAATAAAGCGCACAGGTCACCACATCGACTGCAATCCAGATGAACCACTGCTCGAGATATTTGTGAGCCAATGCCCAGATTCCGATAATGCTCAAGGCTGTGGTGAAACTGTCGGTAATCGGGACGTTGCTGTTGGTGAAGTTGGAGAGTATCAAATAGATAACAAGCCAAACAGCTGCAATTATTCCAAACCAGGGCAGTATCAGTTTCTTTGGAAAATGACGTATTGGAAGTGCTTTTTTTTCTGAAGAGCCATGCACCCATTTCCAATAACCGTAAACGGTCATTACAAGGTAATAAAATTCCATTCCACAGTCGGCATAGAGTCCCTTTTGGTAATAAAGCACAATGCCGAGTGCCTGCATCAAGAAACCGACCAGCCACATCCAAACGCTGGCTCGATATTCGAAAAGAATATAAGCAAGTCCAAGGACAGTGGTGACGATATCGAGCCAGTGATTGGCGATGAATTCCATATTTTTAGAATTTAAGTGTTAAGTTTCCCATGACTGTAAAGCCTGTCATCGGCATGAAGCCCATCTGGTAGTAACGGTTGTTGTTCGGGTGTTGTTCACCTAAGATTGACGACCAGGTCCAGCCGCTTGCAGCATAACGTTTGTTGAAGATATTGTTAAAATTAAGTTTGAAAATAGCTTCTTTCACAACTTTCTTCGGCTTCAAAGTGTAACTCAGACTAATATTTGATATGGAATAACCTGGCAATGAACGGTCGAGGTTCTCTGTGTTATCAAGATACATTCTCGAGACATAATTGGTGTGCCAAATCACAGCTATGCCTTTGTGATGGAATGTGACAAAACCATTAAGTATTGTTGATGGTGAAAACGCAAGTGTTGAGTTGTCATAATGAACAATTGTCGGATCTAACTCGTCCCAATATTCATCGTATGTTGTCACGACTTCGTCAAAATCTTTGATTTTGTTCTGGCTCAGAGCTGCATTTGCCTCGATTGTGAGCCAATTTGTAGCATTGACACCAGCCTGTAACTCGACTCCCATACGGTATGATTTCTTAATGTTGGTGGTGAGAGCTTCTCCGATATCGCTGACCTCGCCTGTCTGCACAAACTGGTTGGTGTAATCCATGTAATAAAGGTTGGCGCCTGCCTGCCATTTTTCATTCTCGTAACTGTAACCTGCCTCATAGTCTATCAGCTGTTCAGGTACAGGGTATTTATATGAACCGTTGTCAGTGAAATTGTTGCGTTCAGGTTCACGATGACTCATGGCCACGGATCCGTAGGCATGATGTCCGTCAAGATGCCATGAAAGACCTGCTTTGGGATTGAAGAAATTGTATCTCTCGTGAATGTTGAGTTCCTGGTTGACGTAAAGCCCTTCATCGTTTTTAACAAATTTATCGTTGATGCCATTTGTTTGATAGTTGACGTGACGATATTGTACATCGCCAAATACAGTCCAATTATCAGTAATATTGAAAGCTGCTTTTATGAATGCGTTTCCATCGAATTTGCTTGCATCTGAATCGTAGTATTGATAGTCGCCGTTTGAGAGATATTTTTCAGCAATGCTATCAATAGCGATGTAGGTGACATAACCGAAGTGGTTTCCTTTGAAATTCTGCAAAGAAACACCGCCGATGACATCCCATCTGTCGTTTTTATAATTGGCATTCCAGATGAATCCGTATGTATCCTGACGGAGACCTTTTTTACGTACAACATCGGATTTTACTGATTTACCGTTGGATTTAAACTCATTGATACCGAATTTGTCGGCTAATTTGTTTTGATACCTGAATTCCTCATAGAATCCGTAGCCGTAGGTGTAATGAAGCGACGCTGATGTAGTCCAGTTGTCATTGATATCCCAGGCAGCCGATAGAATGTTGTGGTCCTGCCAGAAATTGTCAGTGGTCTTGTTCCAATAGCTTCCGTCATTCATTATATAGCGTTCGGTGACGTAATTGCCGTTTTCGTCTTTTTTGAACAGACCAGTATTTTCGTCATAAACGAGATGCTCATAAAGATTATTGAACTGTCCGAGACCGACATTGTACATATCTTCGTATGTGTGAATACCAGTATTTGCTGTATAAGTCCAGGTGCCGTCGTCGTAGCATCCATCCATTAGGGAATAGTCGTTATCGCCTGCTACTACGCCGTTCCATGCCTGGCCGGTGTTCTCGAAGTTGCCGATATTTTTATAGCGGAGTTGGACCTTGTTGTTAACGTAGGTTATTCCGCCATAGTAGCTTCCGCTGCGACCTTGTGTGCCGTGGATGAAGCCGTCGGTGCTGGTTTGATGGTAAGCTCCGTCAATGAGGATATGGTTCCACAACAATCCTGTCGAGGCTTTCGCACCGAAATTCAGGGTGTTGAACGAACCGTAGGAACCGGTGATTTCTCCGCCGGGACTGAGTTGTGGTGAAGCTGTTGACATGGCAACCGTACCTCCGAAGGCACCATCGCCGTTAGTTGATGTTCCTACTCCACGCTGTATCTGTACGGAACCTAAAAGAGACCCGTAACTGTTCATGTTGGCCCAAAAAACGCATTGGTCTTCCGGTGAGTTGAGAGGAACGCCGTCAAGGGTGACGTTGATACGCGAGTCGCCGGCACCACGGATGCGCATATATGAGGTGCCGGTGCCTACACCGTTCTCACTCCATGCCAGAATGCCTGGCGTTTTTGAAAAAAGAAATGGAAGCTCCTTGCCAGTATTGGAAAACTCATCAAGTTCCGTCTCTTTGATGTTTGTAACTGCGTATGGCGAATTCTTCTGAACCCGCACACCGCTGACTACCACCTCCTGAAGTGATTTGATGCTGGTGGTGTCGTAGATGTAAATGATATTCTGCGCTTTCACACTAACTGCCGCAAACAGGACAGCAATAATTAATAAGAATCTTTTCATCTCTTAACTTTTTAATTAATAATGTGAAGGGGAATTCTGAACCAATATCCATTCCTACGCCGGCATTATCCGGATCAGGTTAGAGGGTATTATCTCAGCCATAATAGGCACCCCTTGAATTTTCGACCGCAAAGATACTGATTTTGAATGTATTTTCGTTATTAAAAATGGAATTATTTTTCGGATTATCTTTTATCTTTGCGTTTTGTCATTTTCGGAGAAATGAAAGAAAAAACACTGCTTCTTATAATAACCGCCATTATATTGATGAATAGTCATTTATGTGCGCAGGGTATCCTCCCTAACATCCGCCTTGTAAATGTACCTTCACACTATAAGTCTGACACTCTGTATAATTCAAATGACACCTCTATTGCAGGTAGATACATATTGGATGAGATGACAATAATTGATGAGACGAATCCTGCATATCGGCTGATGGACAGTGTTTATGCGAACAGAAAGAAACATGATCCGGACAATATCGGACCTATGAGATTCAAGACGTATGACAAGGCTACTGCCGTACTTGCAGGTGATGAAACTGTGAAAGAGTATATAACTAATGAAATAGGATACAAAACTAACCTCTTCGTCATGGAATCAATTTCCGAAGCTGTTGTGGTCCCTCCTAATGGCAAGAAGGAGACTGTGGTCGCCAGCAAGATTTCAGGTATTAAACAACCACAGTTCAATTTCTATCTTAGTGAACTTTCGAATGTGTCAATTTATCAAGAGGATATTAAATTTATCGGTGACACCTACCTGTCACCTGTAAATCATTATGTTAGAGGAAATAATAAGAAATACTATTTCAACATTGAAGACACCATCATCAATGCTCCAGCTGATACAACGTTCGTCATTTCATTCCGTCCTCTACTGAAACAGGAATTTAACGGTTTCAAAGGTGTAATCAAGGTTAATTCGGTTGATTGGGCTGTTGAATCGGTTATTGCCGACTTTGTCAAGTCGGGGACCTCTTTGTATGACCTCAAAATAAACCATAAATTCAATAAACATCCGTCTGGCCAATGGCTTCCAAGCGAGTGGCTTACGTTTATTGTCATGGCTAATGATATTATTGTCGTTGATACAACCAGTTCGACGAATTCTGCTGATTCGCTTCAAGCCGATTCGGCATATTTTTTCGGTTATCCTCAAATCAATGTTGAACGTCATTTTTATGATTATGAATACGATAGCACTTTACGGAAAAGGGATGTCGGGCACATTAAATTGGATATGGACGAGAATGCTTATTATAAGAGTGACACTTATTGGAACAATAACCGTTATGTCCCTTTGACCGAGGAGGATAAAAATGCTTATAGGTTAGTGGACAGCATTAGCAGGGAGGCACACCTTGACAGATTTGCCAATTTATCCAGTGTCATTTTAAATGGCTATATTCCGATTTGGATATTCAATATGCCTATAGAATTTCTGGCAATGCTTGACAATTACGAAAGACTACGTCTTGGCATTGGACTTGAAACTAATTCCCGTCTGTCGAAATACATTTCATTAGGCGGTTTCTGGGGGTGGGGCTTCAAGGATGCAAAGGCAAAATGGGGTGTATATGCAAAAGCTCTTGTTGACAAAAGAACTGATTTCAGGGCGATGTTGGGGTATTCCAATAACATAAGTAAAACCAGTTCGTATGAGTCGATATATTCCAGAGCGAACCTATTTGATCCGGAGACATACAGATACTATCTTGGCTCCAATTGGAATGCGGTTAAAACCGAATTTGTCGATGTGTCCATCCGTCCGTTCTCAGATTTTATGTTTAGAGCCGGTTTTTATGTGTCCAATAAAATACCGCTGTATAATTACCAATATGTCGTAAGTAATTCTGACAATATTCTTGTCACTCGCAATGAATTCAATTTCACCACTTTAAATCTTGGTGTTAGTTTCGCCTACAAAGAAAAATTTGTTATGACGTCAACGGGATTAAAGTCGCGAGGAACGAAATTTCCGATTTTAACCGTTGATTATCAGCGTGGAATGAAAGGCATTCTCCATGGTGAATACGCGTATGATAAAATTGAGGCAAGTTTGTTCGGCAGGTACAATGTCGGCGAAAAGGGGAGATTTACCTTTGAAATAAAAGGCGGATACATAGATACCGACATTCCGTATCCTAATCTTTTCGTGCCTCTGGCAGGCTATTCGCCTATTACATACTTTGCTCCACGGGCATTCGGGACCATGCGCGTAGGAGAATTTGTCAGTGACTTGTACGCATATATTTTCCTCCAATATGATTTCGGCAACATCTTTAATCGTAAAGGTCTCTTTCGTCCTTCGCCTTCGTTGGTCTTCAACTATGGCTATGGAAATCTTATAAACGGTTCTCTCGAAAAGCATATAGGCATTGATGCCAGGACAATGGAGAAGGGTTTTTATGAGGCGGGTTTCCTGGTAAATGACCTTTTTGGAGTCAGCTATTTGTCGTTCGGCCTTGGAGTGATGTGCCGTTTCGGATATTATTCGTTTCCGAAAGTATTGGATAACCTGTCACTGAAATTTACAGTGACGATGTGATTTTCTTGTTGATTTTTTCCACGCGGTCAACATCAACCTTGATGACTTCCCTGTCGTAGGTCATCAGACCGTTGACTTCA
>JAFYJP010000040.1 GCA_017538085.1 Bacteroidales bacterium
CCCGAATGCTTTTGCTTGAGCACGTGCTTTCAACTGTGACGGTCGTGGCCCGGTGGGTCCTGTCGGACAGTTCTTGTGTGGATATGTGTCACCTTATACGCGGTGATGTCCGTGGATTGTCAGGGGTGTGCGGAAGCAAATCCTTCACTCTTCACTTTTCACTTAGCGAAGTTATTCAGGTGGTTATTGCGGCGGGGTCCCACCTCTTCCCATTCCGAACAGAGAAGTTAAGCCCGCCTGCGCCGATGGTACTGCAATGCAATGCGGGAGAGTAGGAGGCCGCCTCCTTTCAAGGCAGAGGGACTGTAGTCAGAAAGACTGCGGTCCCTCTTTTCGTTGTCGCAACACATGATTTTTACATCGCTCAAATGAGCAGAAAGTGCAGGCGTTTTCATTGGAAAAAGCGTCTCACGCACGTTTTTTGAGGCCTGGAAAATCCAAAGCGAACTGACCCCTCGCGCCATGTTGCACTGACCCCTATGGCTATTTTTTAATTAACCCCTATTATTCAAAATAAGACTGACCCCTACTTGAATATATTCAGTAGGGATTTTTTTGTACTTTTGCGTATCGTTCTGGCCGACGATTAATTAAAATACAAAATGATCAGTAAAATTAAAGACATTCTCCGTTGCTATGCGACGGGAATGGGGATAAAAGGTATCAGTAGTGCCTTTGAGATATCCCGCAACACAGTGCGCCGCTATGTGCACATGTTCCAAGAAAGTGGTCTGTCAATAGACCAGTTGATGTCTATGTCCGAGCATCATCTGCAAGAGATGTTTGGCAGTAATGAACGGGAGCGTAAGCCTTCACAACGTGAGACGGAGCTTGAAGCCCTGCTACCTGATTATGCTGTACGGCTCAAACGGAAAGGCGTAACCGTAAAGTCTCTCTACGAAGAATATGCACGTGAGCATCCGGATGGCTACCGCCATGCCAGCTTCGGTAAGTATCTCAGGCAGTACGTGCTTGGCACTCGTGTTATCGGGCATGTGGAGCACTATGCCGGTGATCAGATGTACATTGACTTTGCTGGTGACAAACTGGAGGTCGTTGATGCAGAGTCGGGGGAAGTCCGTAGCGTAGAAGTGTTTGTGGCCATCCTACCCTGTAGCCACTACACATATTGCGAGGCAGTGTGGTCGCAACAGAAGGGCGATCTTATCAAGGCTTGCGAAAACGCTCTGCATTTCTATGGTGGGGCACCACTGGCTATTGTCCCTGACAATCTGAAATCGGCCGTAGTACGCAATAACCGTAACGAGCCGGTCATCAACGAGGAGTTTGCAGCCTTTGCCGAACACTACGGATGCGCTGTCTATCCTGCACGTGTGCGCCACCCTAAGGACAAGGCACTGGTGGAAAATGCGGTTAAACTGATGTACAGGTCAGTCTATGCAGACATTGAAGGCCTGGTATTCCATGACCTCGGCTCTCTTAATGCGGCCATCCGCAATTCTCTTGACGTGTTTAATGACAGGAAGATGTCGAATCGCAAGGAGTCCCGTAGGGAGCTTTTCGAGCAGGTCGAGAAAGGTTACCTACGTCCACTTCCGGAGATACGACACCAGATGAAACAACGCCTGAGTGTAACAGTTATGCGTAACAGCTATGTGACCCTCTTCAAGCACCACTATAGCGTGCCGAAGGATTATGTGGGCAAGCGGATGGACATCGTCTTCGATGCGGACACCGTGGAGATTTTTCATGGACTGAAGCTCGTGACTGCACATCAGCGTGATGATACCCCATACGAATATACGCAGAAAGAGGCCCACCATCTGCCTGGACGTCACGGTAGCTATGAGAAGGATATGGAGGAAATCTACGGGCGTGCCGCACAGATTGACAACATCGTACTGCTATACTTGAAAGAGGTCGCTAACTTGAGAAAATACCCTCCTCTTGCCTTCCGCTCATGTCGGGGTATCCTGTCGCTCGAGAAAAAATACGGTCTTGAGCGCCTTGTGGCAGCCTGCACCTGTGCCACACAGTCACGCCGCTACGGTTATAATGACATACTGGACATTCTTGAAAAAGGAGACGATGCCGACTTCATGCCGACTGCGGATGCCGGCTCTTCCAATGAGGCCTCTCACACGCTTCCACAGCATAAAAACATACGTGGACGCGACTATTATTCAAAATCAACAACGTCAAACAAGAAATCGAACAGAAATGGTAACAAATACTAAGACCGCACCAGTGGTGCAGGAGAAAGACCGCAATGCGGTATCACTTGATCTAATGAATCGTATGAAACTGCACGGCATGGCTGCCGCATTTTCAGAAAGCCTCACATCTACTGTAGCGGAAAGCATGACACCGGATGGCTTCCTCTCGTGGCTGCTGGCCAGGGAATGGGACTACCGCTCTGCAGCCGCTATCCAACGTCTGATCAAAAACGCCTCTTTCAGATATGACGCCTTCGTAGAGCAGGTTGATTATACCATCGGACGCGGATTGGACCAGAACCAGATGGAGAGGCTTGCCTCACTCGAATTCATCCGTCAGGGACAGAATCTATTTATTACCGGCCCCTCTGGAACAGGCAAGAGTTTTATAGCTACAGCATTGGGATATGAGGCATGTAAGAACGGAATACGTACATTTTATGCCAACGCCTCTAAACTGATGGGAGCGCTCAAAGTGGCAAAGGTTAAAGGAACGATTGATACAGAACTGAAGAAGATTGAACGCTGTCCACTGCTTATCCTTGACGACCTGTTCCTAGTACCGCTGGATGCCAAAGAACGCCCCATCCTCCTAGATATCATAGAAGACCGTCATGGAAGAAAATCCATGATACTCACCTCGCAACTCCCAGTGTCAAGTTGGTATGACGCCATCGGTGACCCAACTGTCGCTGATGCAATACTTGACAGGATTATACATGCAGCACACCAAATAGAACTATCTGGTGAAAGCGTGCGTAAAATGAAAGGGAGTAAGATGAAATAAACCAAAATAAAAATGCCCCCGTCGGCCAGGACTTTTTAGGGGGTCAAAAAGAAAAATTTTCAGGGGTCAGTGCAACATTGGCGCGAGGGGTCAGTTCGCTCTGGATTTTCCAGTTGTCCCTGTTAAAGAAAAACTCAGTGATATTTTTTATTTGTCTGATACAATTATATCTCCATGCATGGTGAACAAGACGAAAAACCATTATATAAGATATCAATATAAAGGCGATACAATTAGAAAAGATTTGCCAGTTATTAATGGATATTTTATAATAGATAAAACCATGTTCCCTAAGGATAGTGATTGCCATGAGTTTAAAATATCTGTTTTCCGCTCGGAAGAAGGGAAAAAGGAGGATTACTGCTATACAGAAGAGATGATTGTTGTTATAATTCCAGAATGGATAGATGAATGATATAATAAAATGAAACATTTAGTCATATTAACAGGTGCTGGCATCAGCAAGGAGAGTGGATTGGCCACATTCAGAGGCAAGGATAGTATGTGGACCAATGAGGAATGGGTTTATTTAGCAAGCACGGATGCACTCATAAATGATACACAGAGATGCCTGGACTTCTACAATTATAGACGTAAGCAGTTATCTGAAGTTGAGCCGAATCATGCCCACAAGGTACTTGCAGAGTTAGAAAAGAAGTATAAGGTGAGCATCATTACCCAGAATGTGGATGATCTTCATGAACGCGCTGGTTCTACCAATGTACTGCATCTGCATGGAGAGTTGAGAAAGGTCACAGGGTCTAACATTCCGAATGATTCCAAGTGTATCGTTGAAAAAAAACTTGATGAACCAATTCTCATAGGTGAAAAAGCAGCAGACGGTTCTCAATTAAGGCCATATGTTGTTTTCTTCGGTGAAAGTGTTCCCAATATGAAACAAGCAGAAAGAATAGCCCAAGAAGCTGATATCTTCGTGATAATCGGCACTTCACTACAGGTCTATCCGGCTGCCTATCTGAAAGAAATGGTTGCATGGATGATTCCTTGCTATATCATAGATCCAGGTGATTTCTATGAGCAAGACTTGTATGGCTTTGAGCACATCAAGACTACGGCAGTGGCAGGTATTGACATCCTTAAACGGAAACTGGCGGAGCTATGATTAAGTTGAAGAAATGGATGATGAACCCCTGCGAGGAGTGTACACATGTTCTTTCGGATGAAACAGGCGAGGCGGTGATTGTGGATTGTGGTGCCTACTATCCAAATGAACGGCGGCATCTGCAGGAGTATATTGAGAAGGAACAACTGCGTCCTGTCCGTCTGCTTTTGACTCATGCCCATCACGACCATGTATATGGCAATGATTTAATCAACGAACGCTTCGGATTGCTGCCAGAAGTTCATGAGGCGGATAAAGAACTGATGAACATTCAGCTGCGGGAACGGATTGATGAGATTTACAAAGATTATCCCTATCCTTTGCCAATGCCGGAGCATTATTTGACGGATGATGAGATAATATGTTTCGGCAACCATGAGCTGCGAGTGATTCACACCCCAGGCCATACGCCCGGCTCTGTGTTTTTCTACTGTGAAGTAGAGGGCATCGCATTTTCAGGTGATACGCTGTTTTATAAAAGCATCGGGCGCTCAGATTTGCCAGGTGGCAATTGTGAGGAACTGATTGCAAGT
Source organism: Bacteroidales bacterium (assembly GCA_017538085.1). Lineage (GTDB taxonomy): Bacteria > Bacteroidota > Bacteroidia > Bacteroidales > BM520 > RGIG7150. Next base: position 4,621 of record JAFYJP010000040.1, read on the forward strand.
TTGAAATACATCACAGAATTGCTCCCCCCCGAGACGGTTATCTATCCTGGTCACGGTAAAAAAACTACAATTGGATATGAGAAGGCCAACAATCCCTGCCTGAATGTATGAAATGGAACTAGCTGTCCTGATGCGGGAAGGCTCCAACGAAAACTGAAAACGGCCGTCCCGCATTAGAATGGCCGTTATGAAAATCAATATTTAACTATTGTTGTTTTGCCTTATTGACGAACTCGGCGGGAGTCATCACCAAAATGTCGAAGTTGTTGAAGCCTTGCTTATCGTGCCCTCTCCTCCCACATTTCATCAAGTTCCTTGTCCAAATCGAAGTCTTTTGGCAGCGGACCGCATGTCATTGCCATCACCTTTGCTGACGGTTTGTAGTCCTTGGGAATCTTCGGAAACACGAGTTCTGCCTTATGTTGCTTCTTTTCCACGCTTTCCGCTGCCTCCATCAAATGGCTGGCCAGCCATCGTTGGTTGCTCGCTGTAAGTGAAAGTCCCTGTAGATAACTCCACAGATTGTTTAGTGAAATTGCATTCATAATCTATTACCTTTGCTTGTTTATGCTTGCAAAATTAATTAAAAATCTCCGCATTACCACTGCTTTGTATAAAAAAGTGCTGAATTTTATGTGATTTTAGCAGAAAAGTGTTCTTGGTGGCAACGAATCGGATTCATTTCCCTGCCTGAATGTATGAAATGAAATGGAGCTGCTATCTGTCCGTTGTGGTGGATGGCTCTGTGTAGAAGTCGATGAGTTTGCGAAGGGCCTGCTGGCAGACGGGACAGAAGTCGGGTTCTTCGTTGGTACGCATGCGACAGTC
>JAFYJP010000041.1 GCA_017538085.1 Bacteroidales bacterium
ATGTCTTCAGGAGTTTCATTGAATTTCTTTTCATAGATAGGAATGAGGTTTTCGCAAGATGCGTAAGGCTCAAAATTGCTTTCAATACCTTCACGAAGGTTGAGATATTTATCCTTTTCCTTTGTGTTGTTCTTGACATTATATTCTATTATTTCACTAATTCTGTCATAGTTGTCGATAATTACAGACTTGTCTTCCAGTCCTTCCTGATACAACTGTATTGATGTTTTGAAGAGAGCGTCAAGGACTGCATCGGAAGAGCTATTCCCCTCAAGTGCAACTGACTCATCAAGAATATCATATATGGTCTTCAACTCTTTAGGTCTGTATTTCATGTAATCAAGACCTTTTCTGCCGAGGACATACCCTTTTTTACCCATATACATCGCACGTTTGTCGTATATCTGCATGATGGTATCGATATAAGCTTCTGCCTCCTCTGCTGTAGCGGCATTCTTGGCATAATTTGACATAATTGTGACACCATCAACGTATGTGTTCAGAGAAGCCTTTGGACCATTATCATAAACCCATTTCCAATAATGGTAAGACTGGTCGAAACCTCCTGCCGGGAACTTGCTATCCTTCCACTGCTTGAAAGCCTCTCTGTAAAGAGATAGGTTAGTAACGCAGGTAACACTGTCATTACCGTATTTAGGTAAAGCTTTGATACTGTCATTAACTTGTCCCATTGAGATAAAAGGAACCAAAGCTAAAATCGATATTAAAAGTTTTGTTTTCATTTTATTGAATTTTTATTTATACTTCACTCTATAAAACCAAGTATCATACAAAGAAAATGCCAAAGTTGCCTTAATGTAAGTTTCTTGTATCATTTTTCCGCTTCTTTTTCCACGGTTACCCACATCAATTGAAAGGTTAACCGTTGATGCTGAGCGAATTATAGGGAAACCTGCTCCTACTGTCACACCAAACTGATTTATGTTGTTTCCATCGACTGAATAGAAGCATTTTTCAAAATGAGCTCCCATTCTGTACTTTATCCATTTGAAATAGCTCGACACTGACGAATTGCGCGGAGAATGCTCATAGCCCAGTGCTATCTTGTAAGAATCATTATATGTGCCCGCATCAATTCCGTATGCCTGGAATTTGGACCATTGCTGCCATTCGAAATTACCGAGGATTTTAAAAGTGTTAAGTTTCTTGAGCATAAAGCCTCCACCTATTTTCATAGGTAACACCACACCGCCGTTGCCTCTGTACAGTGCAACCGTATCTCGAAGCACTTCAACGTTGTTTGTTTCTGTATAGGTATATGCAGCCTTATACTCGGTTGAATTGAGTTTCATCATAGGAGCATAAGTCGCGCCGAGACACAGTGACATCGAATTGGAAAGCTTTGCATTGTACTGAATACCGGTATTAGTGTAAAAAGAGCTGACATTCAACTCATCAAGCTGTTTGACGCAAAAGAAATATGTTGAATCGGGATAAAGTAGAGAATGGCTTCTAACAAGATTTCCAAATATGTAGGATGCGTTTGCACCTATAGACACAGGACCTATCTCTATTCCTAATCCGAAATATGCATTGCTGAGACCGCCTTTACCCACATAACCGAATTTCATGTCCCCTATTAAAGAATCAATAACCGTCTGGGTTATGGAATAACCGAGTTCGGAAAACGGGACCAATCCAGCGCTCGCCTTAATGAACTTGCAAATAGGGAATCCAACATTAACATTGTTCAATCCGCCGTAGGTATAAGATGTCTGTTCCCTGACGGAAAAAAAAGTTCTCGAATCTATTGATATTCCTGCGTCAATGACAAACGACAACGTGTCAAAAGCAGTATATGACGCCGGATTGTCGGTATTTATCACCAAATAATCTCTGAAAGCGGCGGAGCTGCCTCCGAGGGACCTTAATACAGAATTCGTCGGGCTTACAATATTCCCCAGTCCGAAATTCGAATACGGTGAATAACTGGTCTGTCCTTTCACATGCAGACCAGCCGTCACCAACAACAACAATATCAACAGTTTAAAACTCTTCAAACTTTTCTATTAATTATTAAAACCTAACTTGCAAAGTTCGTAAATATTTCTGATAAATTATATTAAAAAACATTAATATGTCTGCAACTTGAGTTCACCGTAATGAACCATAAGCGCATTAGAAGCAAGAGCGCCCATTTCGTCTTCGCCAGGATAAGCGGTTACAGGTGCTATGAACTTTACCATATCAGCAATGTAGTTCACAATATATTTTGAATACGCAATACCGCCGGTTATAAGAATGCCGTCAACATCTCCTTTGAGGACTGTTGCCATTTCTCCGATGGTTTTTCCGACCTGATATGCCATTGCATCTCTTATCAGTTTGCATTTTTCATCACCTTTGTCTGCTCTTTCATCAAGTTCAAGAGCGCTGTTGGTGCCAATATGACCTACAAGTCCGCCTTTGCCTTTAATAAAAGTCTGTATTTCTTTCTGTGTGTATTCACCACTGAAACAGAGTTTTACAAGTTGTCCGACAGGCAATGTGCCTGAACGTTCCGGTGAGAACGGACCTTCGCCGTCAAGAGCATTATTGACATCAATGACCTTGCCTTTGCAGTGTGCGCCGATGGAAATGCCGCCGCCCATGTGTGCTATGATAAGGTTGAGGTCTTCGTATTTTTTACCGAGTTTCTTTGCATGCTGGCGACCTATTGCCTTCTGGTTCAATGCGTGGAATATCGACTTCCTTTCGAAAAGCGGATGACCGGAAATCCTTGCCACATCCTGTAATTCATCGACAACAACTGGGTCAACAATAACAGCTTTCACGTCTTCGTTGCCATGTTTGATGTTGATGTCATCGGCGATTTCATCTGCTATAAGTCCGCCAAGGTTACTTGCGTGTTCACCCTGACGGCAAGTCAACAGGTCATCCTTGAGGTCATCGCTCACCTCATAGACACCACTTGGGATAGGTTTGATCAATCCGCCGCGTCCGACTATCATATTGAGCGAATCCACAGGTATTCCGGCTTTTTCAATTTCGCTTACGATAAGTTTCTTTCTAAAATTGAACTGGTCGGTTACTCTTTCATATTTGGATATTTCCTCAGAAGAGTGTCTGAGTGTTTTTATGAATATTTCCTTGTCATCATCATAAACGGCAATCTTTGTTGATGTTGATCCGGGGTTTATTGCTAAAATTCTAAACATAGTTATTATCTGAAATATTGGTTACTAACTATTCAGGCATTCAATACATGCCATTTCTATACAATAATATTTTGATTTTTCGCTTTCGCTGCGTGACATTACGACTACAGGTTTTTCGGCACCCTGAATCAGACCGCCAAGTTCACCGTCTGCGAAAAGCATGAGCCCTTTGTAGAAGCTGTTACATGCCTCAAGGTTGGGAAACAGAAGAATGTCGGCATCACCGTTTATCGGTGTGTCCACGCCCTTGATTTCAACGCTGTTCCTGTCACATGCGAGAAAGATATCAAGCGGACCGTCAATGATGCAGTCTGGCAACTGTCCGCGCTGAACCATCTTGCACATTATGGCATAGTCCTGTGAATCAGGAATTCCCTTGTTCACCTTCTCTGATGCTCCTATCAAAGCCACTTTCGGACGACTGATACCGAATCGGTTAGCCATTTTCACAGCATATTTCAGCATGGCAATCTTCTGGTCAAGATCGGGGAAAGGAATTACAGCAGTATCGCTTACAAACAACAGCTTATGATATTTTGGCACTTCTATGGCACAGACATAACTCAACACTGCCTTTGGTTTCATCAGACCTTTTTCCTTATTAAGGACAGCATGAAGAAATTTGTCGGTACCGATAAGACCTTTCATCAGAATGTCAGCCTCATCGTTTTTCACCATTGACAGAGCGATGTCCATAGCTTTGGAATCATCTTTCTCATTTATTATTTCGAAGAGGTTAACGTTGAGACAATCAGATTTCACAATATCGTTAATCTGCTGTTCGTCCCCAACCAGGATTGGATGTACAAATCCCTGACTTGCAGCCTCATGCAGAGCATGAATCGTATTTGAGTCATGCCCGCACGCAACTGCTATCTTAAATTTCTGGTTTTTACTTTTGAGAAAATCAGTCAGTTCCGTTAAAGATCTGATAGGTTCCATTATGCGAGCATTGCAGCTATTGCAATTGAATATAATTTAGTGTTGACTGTATCTCCGCGTGATGACAGGATACACGGGCATTTTGCACCTGCCACAAATGCACCCAGTTCAGCCTTGCATAACTTTGTGCTTGTCTTGTAGAAGACATTGCCTGTCTCGATGTTCGGGAACAGCAGACAGTCGGCATCGCCTGCAACAGGACTCTGAACGCCCTTTATCTCAGCACTTTCCTTGTCGATAGCCACATCGAAAGCCAAAGGCCCATCAACGATGGCTCCCTTTATCTGACCTCTGTCTGACATCTTTGAAATGATAGCGGCATCAACACAAGCCGGCATTTTTGGCAGCATCTGTTCAGTTGCAGCAATGGCTGCCACCTTAGGCTTGTCAATGCCGAGAGCATGAGCAGTACGAATAAGATAATTGGTTATGGCTATCTTCTGGTCAAGGTCCGGAGCCGGAATCACAGCGACATCACCAACTATGAGGAGTTTATGGTATGCCGGATTCTCGATAACCGTTACATGGCTCAGGACAGCCTTAGGTGGAACAAGCCCGTTTTCCTTGTTGAGAATAGCTCTCATATATCTGTCGGTACTAAGCGTGCCTTTCATCAAAATATCACCCTCGCCCTTGTTTATCATATCGACAGCCTTTGCTGCAGCCTTTGTGTCAACAGGTTCATTTACAATGTCAAACACCGAAATGTCAATATTTTCACTTTTACAAACATCGGCGATTTTTTTCTCATCGCCAACAAGCGTTGCGCTTACGATACCTTTTTTTACCGCGTTATAAATTGCACCAATAGTATGACCGTCACAAGCATAAGCTCCTATAATTCTCTTGGTAGGACGTGATTTCAATTCATCAAAAA
>JAFYJP010000042.1 GCA_017538085.1 Bacteroidales bacterium
TCAAGCACAAGATATGCGGCACCTTCGCCAAGATTCAAGCCTGAACGGGTTTCATCGAAAGGACGGCACAGTTCGGTATCAAGAATTTTCAAGGAGTTGAAACCGTTGAGATGGAATTTCGTAAGACACTCGCTACCACCGACAACTGCAATATCGAACAAACCGGCACGTATCATGGCAGCCCCTCTGATAATGGCATTTGCAGCCGAAGAACAAGCTGTAGAGACTGAAGTGACGAAAGCAAAATCGCCGAAATGGTCACAAATCATTTCCGAACACGTCCCGCAATCATGAACAATGATGTAATTGTTTTTTTTGTCATTGTTGATAAAATCAAGATAATATTGTTCGATTTTATCCATTCCGCCGACAGTAGTACCAGAAACGAATGCTGCACGATGAATATCCTCACGTGTGAGATTGGCATCATCCAAAGCCTCCTTCATTGCAAGCATACCCATAAGAGAAGTTCGTGTTGTAACGGTTTCAGGCTTAATATCAAGCATTTGAATCATCTGTTCATTGGTAAGCTTGACTTCTCCGACCGGAAATTCCCGATGCTCGGTGTTCAAGTACCGTACATCAGCAATACCGGTTTTTCCAGCAAGCAGAGAAGACAACACCTCCTGCTTGTTGAGTCCTATTGCTGAAATTACGCCAGCTCCCGTTATGAAAATAGGCTTCCCCATCAGTTATTTTGTTCTGTTCTTTTCGATATAATCAGCCATTACCCTTACTGACTTGAAAATCTCCTTGCCTTTGGATGCATCTCTAAGTTTAATACCGTAATTCTTTTCCATCAGAACTATAAGTTCCAAAGCATCAATCGAATCCAGACCGAGGCCTTCACCGAAAAGAGGAGCATCAGTGTCGATGTCGTCCGGTTGCATATCTTCAAGATTGAGAGTTTCTATTATCTCATTTTTCAGTTCTAATATCAGTTCATCCATATTGTTAGTTTTTAATTATTTAGATAAAATATTCTTGATTTCCTCATGTAATTTGTTTTCTTCATCCCTATAACACAGGAACATGACTGCCTCGAAGTTGTTTTCATCAACACAGTCAACCCAACCACCGATTACCGATTTTGTAATATTATCCTGGAAAGAGGCAACTATTTGGGAGGCAATGGTTTCTGAATCTTTTTTCTCCAAAACGTAGAAAGATGTTTCGCCCAAATACTTATTTCGGATTGCAATCTCACCGGTGATAATATTCGGAAGAGTATAGACAAAAAGAGCAGGACTCGGAAAGAAATCATCAGGTTGCAGAGTTGCCTGAAAGTTAACATCAGCGTTCAACGAGCCACTTCTGTTAAACAAGATTACGGCTCTGTCTTCACGTGGGACAAAGCGGTTGGTGTTTTCGTCCTGAATAACAAGTTCAGAACCGAGAAATCCCAACTTGCACAAGGCATCCATTTTGAAGAACTTAGGATAATCCTTAACTTTGCTTCTGTATATTTCGGTAAGCAAAGCATTTCCGTATGAAGGGAAATCCATCATTTGCCCATTGAGTGTCACGGATTTGTCGGTAATTTTGACCCATGACTTTATCATAACGCACCTCCTTTCTTAAAAAGAATTGCCGCATTGCAGCCTCCAAAACCGGAAAGAAGTTTTATAAAGGACCTTTTGTCGGTATGACGAATTTCATTTGACAATGACAAAGGATATGATACTCCGCAAGTCTCATAGCCGCGAGTGGCAAGGATGACATTGTTGTCAACGGCACACATTGAAAGAATCGTTTCAATAACACCTGCGGCACCCATTGTATGACCATAATACCCTTTAAGTCCGTTTACCGGAACTGCCTGCAATCCGGCACGATACAAGGCTATCGATTCCATTTCATCATTGTAAACAGTTGCAGTGCCATGAACATTGACGAAGGCAATATCGTCAGGATTAGTATCATGAAGCACATTGACAAGAGTTCTGTAACTGCCTTCACCTGAACGTGACGGTCCGGAAATGTGGTTTGCATCGTTTCTGATGGAGCCGTCAACGGCTACCCAGTCATCCGGCTCCATTTCATATTCATCCTTTACGGAATAGATAATTGTCGCAGCGGCATCACCGAGATTCAGACCCTTTCTGTCTTTGTCGAAAGGGCGGCATAAATCAGGCGACAAAGCCTTCAGCGACTGGAAACCTGTAACTATAAATCTTGACTGGCAATCAGCACCGGTGACTATCACGTAATCATATCTGCCGCCAAAGAGGTTCCTCATAGCAGCAATTTGAGCACACACGCCTGATATACAAGCATTTGATACGACTATTGGCGGATTTGGATTATGAAAATAATCACAGATGACTCTTGCAGTTACCCCACAAAGGATTCTATCTGACGGAAGGTTGAATTTGTTTTCATAAAGTAAATCAACATTCCCTTTTGTGGTGGAAACGATAAACAGAACTCTATCGGAATCAGGCTGCACCCCACTGTTTTCCAAAGCTTTGGACACAGACAGCAAAATCATCTTTTCGAAGCAAGTGTAATGCTGCATCAGTGGCAACGAACCGCATTCATGGTCAAGAGCATCTCTGTCAATAAGTGAAGCCATGAAAGGGTCAGGGATGTCCCATTTATCTTCATAACGTCTGATGGCAGACCTGCCCGACATCACTGCACTGAAGTTCTCAGCAGTAGTAAAACCGAGCGGTGAGACAATGTTATCAGCTATTTTGAATATCACTTTCATGACTTACAGATTTTATTGTTTCCAAAAATCAAAATAGTTAAACCACTGGGTAGGATATTCTCTGACCACATCTTCAAGATTTGATGCAAAACAGGAGGCGAGCATGGAAATCTTTTCCCATTTTGGAATAGCTTGTTCCTGCTGAGCCTCAATCTTACGAACCAGGATTTTATATTTTCTACCCGAAAGTTTCATCACAAACACCGCAATCATCGGAACTTCGCGATTGATTGACAAAATGTATGCACCGGTTGGAAATTTTGCCTTTTCACCAAAGAACACACAATCAACATGTTTTGACGAACCCAACATTCTGTCGTTAGGGATGCTGACTATCTGCCCATCGCTTAAAGCGTTGTTTAACAAGAAGATATGTGACATATCATCCTGTACTGGAATCAATTTTATATTATTCCCGCCAAGCTGATGATTTCTGTTTTCCATAATTGACTGGGCTTCACCATCGAAATGCAGTGCATTGATAGTTTTTTCTGCGACCAATGAATAGCCTGCCATCTCATAGTTTCCGACATGGGAGCCGAGCATGATAAACCCTTTGTCTGAATTGGAAAGACTTTCATAAAGGCTATAGTTTTCTATATCAAAATGAAAAGATTTGCCTGCAAAGACAGCAAATCTGTCAAGAATTACCTGTCCGAACCTGAAATGGTTGGCATAGACGCTGAAAAAGCTTTTCAGAGACGAATATCCCATTCTGTCACGAAAGAAGTTGTAAATTGAACGATAACCTTTATTATTGAAAATCATGTAAAAAGGAACAACTAAAGCCATAATGCCATAGAAAACATTCAGGTTTATCCAACGCATAAGCCAAATCAACGATTTGTGCATCCATGGGGTTCCATCAGTTTTTCCTTTCCAAAGGTTATGTTTGATTTCCGGCATTTATTTCAGTCTAAGAGGATTATTCTTAAGGTAATTTTCAACTTTAGCAATATCCTCATAAAAAGGCTGATCTTCAATTCTTGCAGCCACCAGTTTTCTGATATCGTCATAGACGCGTCTGGAAGAAAAAGACAATTTGTCCTGGATATTCAGGCAGTCAACTGCCTGTGCGAGGGCAATATAGTGAACAGCCATCACCTGATAAACATTTTCTATGACATTTGAGCACAGCAGGGCA
>JAFYJP010000043.1 GCA_017538085.1 Bacteroidales bacterium
GCCGTCCCTCTTCTCCGCTGTAGTTGCCTTCAGGATGATTCCACCAAGGCACGACACATCAAAGAAATCACTGTATTCGTAGCCGTTTCCGAAAGTCCCGGAAGCAGTCATAATCGGATTTTTCAGCGTCAGACCGTGTATGTTAACTTCAAGATTTGTCATTTCAGATTACCATTTCAGTTCATTAATATTAAAAACAGGACCGTCGGTGCAGATACATCTGTTGCCCTCATTAGTCGGTGTCACACAGCACAGACATACTCCGAATCCGCACGCCATCTTGTTTTCCAGCGAAACCTCACAAAAAATGCCATTATCGCAGGCCTTTTTGCCAACTGCCTTCATCATCGGAGTGGGTCCGCAGCAGAAAATTCTGTCATACCGTGAAATATTTCTCATGATTTCATGGTCGGTGACAAAGCCTCTGGTTCCCTCCGAACCATCCTCTGTTGTGCAAAACACACTGCAAAATTGTTTCAACTGATTGTAACACAATAGGTCACTCACTTTTTTCCCTCCAAGCAGAACGTCATAGTCAAATTTATTCTGCTTCAGTTCCTTTGCAAGGAAAAAGATAGGTGCTATCCCTACTCCACCGCCAATCAAAAGCGATTTCCCTTCTGCAGCAGCTTCATCTGAAAAGCCGTTTCCAAGAGGATATACGATGCTGACCACTTCATTTTCCCTCAACTGCGACAAAGTGGCACTGCCATTTCCCACTATCTTTATTAAGAAGGATATGGTGTTCTTTTCGTAATTGCAGTCATGAATGGAAAACGGACGTCTCAGAAACACAGACGGGTTACTTTCCACCTTTAAGTGAGCAAACTGTCCCGGCTTTATGCAAGGCAGAGGCTGCGAATCCTTACATTCCAAAATAAAATAATCATCGGAGATACGGGTATTTCCGATGATTATCATATCACTAATCCTTTTATGGGATGACTCCATCTGCTTACTTGGCTTTAGGTTTAGTGGTTATCGTTTTTGCCTGTGACTTTGAAGATGCGTTTTTCGGCATCGGCTTGTCAACATTCGTCTTCTTCAAGTCAGAAATGGACTGCTTGCTTTCTTTGTTTGTGATTGCAGCAGATTCAATTTTTTCTTCCTCGGAAGAGTCATCTTCATTTATTTCTTCACTAATCAAGTCATGTGAAAGCAGTTCATTGTACCATCCCGCAATCTTCTTCATGTGTGAAACATACAGACGATCGTGGTCGTAATTTGGTATGAAAGACTCGAACAGGGCTTTCAGCTTGTCGTTGTCACCTATAATTGCAGCATCGACAGGAGCATGGTTCTGATATTTATATAATTTGACAAATAAATCACGAAGAGGCATGTCATCTTCATCAGTGAAGATGCTTATTTCATCCAAAGAACTGACTTTATCACGGGCAAAAGCAGGGAAACGCTTGCCATCAGCAAGAGATTCCACTATAAAAGTATTCTTGCTATTTGAAACCAACTTGAATAATCCGGATTTGCCGGAAATTGTCAATATTTCTCTAATGTCCATTTTGTTTGATTTAGTAAATAATTTGACGATGTTAAAAAACGAGTGCAAAGGTAAGTTTTTTTTGAAAAAAATATTACTTTTGCTCTCCAAAATTTGAAAAATGAGAAAATCAATCGCAATATTATGTGGTGGCGGCCCAGCACCTGGAATAAACACTGTCATCAGTTCTGTCACCAAAGTTTTTTTGAAGCACGGTTACAAGGTCATAGGCCTTCACGATGGCTTCCAGAGTTTGTTTACATATAAGTTAAAAGAAGAAGAGATAACATTCCAAAAAGCAGACGAAATCCGTCAGTCGGGAGGTTCCATGCTTGCCATGAGCAGATTCAAACCTAACGACATGTCACGTCTCAACACAGACTTTTTCATCAACAACAACGTCAAACTGCTTGTCACCATAGGCGGTGATGACACTGCGCGCACCTCCATGAAAGTCAGTGAATACCTCAAGAGCATCAGCTTCCCAATTCAATGTATTCACGTGCCCAAGACCATTGACAATGACTTGGCGCTGCCAGAAGGTATTCCAACATTCGGTTTCCAATCAGCTGTCGCTGAAGGTGTTAAGCTTGCAACCACCATCTACGAAGATGCCAGAACAAGCAACACTTGGTTCGTGATAGCCTCTATGGGACGTGAAGCCGGACACTTGGCATTCACCATTGGAGCTTCAGCACATTATCCGATGATTATTATTCCTGAAATGTTCAACAAGACTGAGATTACCATCGACAAAATACTCCGTCTAATCATTTCATCGATGCTGAAAAGAAAAATCCTGGGAATCAACTATGGTGCCGCAGTCATCAGCGAAGGCGTATTTCATTCAATGAACGATGAGGAAATCAAAAACACCGGAATAAACTTCACATACGACGAACACGGTCACCCTGAACTTGGAACCGTCAGCAAGGCCCACATTTTCAACGTGTTACTCCAACAAAAGGTGAGTTCTGAGACCAAGCTGAAAACCAAAAGCCGCCCTGTTGAACTCGGTTACGAATTCCGCTGCGTCGAACCTATCGCTTACGACCTCATGTACTGCTCATTGCTCGGTACAGGCGTCAAGATACTCTTCGATCAGGGTTACACCTCTTGCATGGTCTGCGCTGATGCCAAAGGCGATATCAGCCCTATCTTCATCAAGGACATAATCGATGAATCCACAGGACAGATGCGTACCCGCTATTTCAATATCAACTCCGAACAGGCGAAACTCGTCTTCAACGAAAATATCCATTATATCACTGAAGAAGATTACGAAGATATTGCACAATACGTTAACAATCCGGAAGATTACAATTTCAAGAAAATCCTCTGCTGGGATTAATATACATTATCAATTTCGAACATGAACAGAATCAAAATAATAGACTTACTGAAAAGTACCGATTTTGACAAAGCGGTTATAGTAAAAGGCTGGATCAGGAACAAGAGGTTCAGCAAAAACGTAGCTTTCATAGCCCTCAACGACGGTTCAACCATCAACAACGTCCAGATAGTCATCAACAATCCTGAAGATGAACTTATTTCGAAATGCACTGTGGGTGCCTCGTTGTCAGTGGAGGGGAAATGGGTCCAGTCACAAGGTTCAAAGCAGGCTGGCGAAGTCGCTGCCGACAAGGTTGAAATCCTCGGTCTGGCTGACCCTGACGCATACCCTCTCCAACCAAAAAAACATTCACTCGAATTTCTTAGGGAAATAGCTCACCTGAGATTCAGAACCAATACCTTCGGTGCAATCTTCAGAGTACGCCACGCAATGGCTTTTGCCATCCATAAATTCTTCAACGACAAGGGTTTCGTATATATCAACACCCCTCTTATCACTGCTTCGGATGCCGAGGGCGCAGGCGCAATGTTCAAAGTTACAACCCTGGATATTGATAACCCGCCACGCAATGAAGAAGGCAAAGTGGACTATAAGCAGGACTTCTTCGGAAGGGACACCAAACTGACAGTCTCCGGACAACTCGAAGGCGAACTCGCTGCCACGGCACTCTCCGAAATATACACTTTCGGACCTACTTTCCGTGCCGAAGTCTCCAACACGACACGACACCTCGCCGAATTCTGGATGATTGAACCTGAAATGGCATTTTACGATATCAACGACAACATGGATCTCGCTGAAGAAATGCTCAAATACCTCATCAAATATGCTCTTGACAACTGTGCGTCCGACCTCGAATTCCTCAACAACCGACTCATAGAAGAGGAAAAGACAAAGCCGGTCAACGAACGCAGCGGAATGACCCTCATAGAAAAACTCAACTTCGTCATCTCAAATCCTTTTGCTCGTATCAACTATACCGAAGCAATCGACATACTTCAGAACAGCAACCACAACAAAAAGAAAAAATTCAAATACCCTATTGACAAATGGGGAATTGACCTGCAGTCAGAACACGAAAGATACCTCGTGGAGCATCATTTCAAGAGTCCTGTCATCGTTACCGGATATCCGAAGGAAATCAAGGCTTTCTACATGAAGCTCAACGATGACAACAAGACCGTCAAGGCCATGGATGTTCTGTTCCCGCAGATAGGCGAAATCATTGGCGGTTCAGAACGTGAAGCCGACTACAACAAGCTTGTGACAAGGATGAGAGAAATGGGTGTCCCTGAAAAACAGATGAGCTGGTACCTTGACACCCGCCGCTTTGGTTCAGTGCCACACAGCGGTTACGGTCTCGGCTTTGAAAGACTTATCCTCTTCGTCACCGGTATGTCGAATATCCGCGATGTCATCCCGTTCCCAAGAACTCCAGGAAACGCTGAATTTTAATCTATTATCTCTATTTCCATTATGCCAGGTCAGAAAAACACTCAAATCCTAACCACCACTCAGAAACTGTCACCACAGCAGATCATGGTCATGAAACTGCTGCAGCTGCCGGGTATTCTCCTCGAAGACAAAATCAAGGAAGAAATTGAAACCAATCCGACCCTTGAAAACGGCGATGACCCAAATACTCTCGACCCTGAAGATGATTCCGAGGAAATCGGCGACAACTCACCTGACGACAATCCGGACTATTCCAGTGAACCCGATGGCGAAGGCGGCGACAATGAGATTGAAAACGAGGAAAATATTGACGATTACAACTCAAAGGATAATTCTTCGTTAGACTATAATATCGATGACGAGGCAAACGGCGATGATGACACTCCGTATTACAAACTAAGTGCCAACAACTCAAGCCCTGACGATGAACAAGTGGAAATACAGCACGCTGATGTCGAATCTCTTTCCGAGAAACTGCTCAACCAGATTATGATGAGCAGCCTCAC
>JAFYJP010000044.1 GCA_017538085.1 Bacteroidales bacterium
ATAGCTGTTGATGTCTTTAGAACGCTCGCTGGCAGACTGGTGTTTATCATGGATTAACGCAATATTGTAAAGAGTGCCAAGGATACGGTCCTTCATTTCACCAGTTGCCTTCACTGTAAAAGTGACCGCAAGGATATGCCTGTATTCGTTTGGTGAATTGGCTTTGAGCAACATTGCGATATATTCCGCCACCAAAGTGAATGTCTTTCCCGAACCCGCAGACGACCTATAAACGGTCAGCGGCTTTGTATTTGTAATCATATTATTATTCAGGGTAAATTTTATTTATTGTTAATTGCCTTTAGGTATTCTGCTGTTTTTTTGTCAAACAATCTTATAACAAGCTCATTTTCAAACAATTGTTTTGGAGTAACGGAAGAAAACCGACTTTCCTTGTCGAAAATCCAGAGTTTTTCGGCAGTATGTATTGCCATTTCGAGATTGTGAGTGGAAAGCAGCACGCCCTTATTCTGTTTCCGGGTCATGTCGAAAAGAAGTTCCATCATCTCAATGCGCGACTGATAGTCGAGAAACGCCATTGGTTCATCCATGACGACATAAGGTGTCTGTTGTGCTAAAGACTTGGCAATCATGGTTTTCTGTTTTTCACCATCACTAATCATATTGAACATGGAATTGCTTATCTTTCTGATGCCAATGATGTCGATAGCTTCATCAACGATTTTATAATCTGAATCCTTCAGACTGCCAAACATTCCCGAATAAGGATACCTGCCAAAAGCAACCACATCTCTGACAGTAAAGTTATCTATCGTAGGCGCATTCGATTTCACAACACTTATAAGTGATGAAATGCTCTTCTCGTTCAAGGTGCTGCTATCCTGACCTTCTATGTTGACATTTCCGGAAACTGGTTTCTGGAATCCGCATAAAGTCTTTATCAGCGTGGATTTGCCGGAGCCATTCGGACCAATCAACAAGACGAGTTCACCTCTGTCAAGTGTCGCATTTATGCCTTCCGACACTACACGTTTCACCTTCTTGCCCGACAGGTAGCCGATTTTCAAGTCTTTAAGTTCTATCATCTCAAATTCTTAACTGAAGGTTGAAACAGAATCCATATCAGTATCGGGGCGCCAATGATGGAAGTGATGACGTTCACAGGTAAGGCACCGTCGATGCCGGGAATACGGGAAATCACAAGACACAGCAAGGCGAACAAGCCGCCCCAGATTATGCTGAACGGCAAGACTATACGGTGGTCGGATTTCTTAAGAGAGAATCTCACGATGTGAGGGATTGCAAGTCCGATAAAGCCTATAGGTCCGCAATAAGCAGTGACAATCGCTATCAACAGACTGGAAATCAATATGATGAGAGTACGTGACCTATTGACATTCACGCCGATATTTTCAGCATATTCATCACCAAGGAGTATTGCATTAAGAGGTTTTATCATAAGAAAACAAGCGATTAGAAGCAGCAATATTACAGAAAAATAAAACGGAACCATCGACTGCGGAACGCTGGAAAAGCTCCCCATACCCCAAAGGACGTACGAGTAGAGGCTTTCCTTCATGCTAAAGAATTCAATGACCGAGATTACGGCGGAAGAAATGAACGAAGTCATAAGTCCCACTATCAGAACAACAAGCTTATTGGATATTTTTGTTGAAATATACAGTAAAAGCAAAATGATAGGCATTGCGCCGAGAAATGAGGACAGTGCAATCCACAGCTGGCGCGACAATCCTGCTGAAGCGACCATAGTCGGTGTGGCGCCGATTATCAGCAGACATACGGCCACGCCAAGATTAGCGCCAGAACTGATGCCCAATACCGAAGGGTCGGCAAGCGGATTGCTGAACAACGTCTGCAACAAAAGACCTGCAACTGACAATGCAGCCCCCGTCAGCAGTGCCGTCAGCGTCATATTCAACCTCGAAGAGATTATGATTTGCTTCAACTCAGACAGTTCCTCCTTTCCTGAAAGAAACTGCAACATTTCCTCCATAGAAATTCCGACATTGCCTATAAAAACATTGACAACAACGGCAGCGATTAGAGCTATTATTGAAACAGCTCCGATTATCCAATATGCACTGTTGTGTCTATTATCCATTTAACGTCAATTATTACAACCTGACTAATGCCCGTAAAGGCCGTAGGCTCTTTACAATCAATTGTTTCCTAATCAGCTAAATCTTAGCACTATAATCCCGTTTACCGAAAATTGCAGTACCGATTCTAATCATAGTACTACCCTCTTCAATCGCAATTTTATAATCACCCGACATGCCCATCGACAATTCCCTGAACTGTTCGTCATCAGGATAGAATTGTTGCTTTATCTCGTTGAAATATGACTTCAGATTCTTAAACTCGTTTCTCACCTGATTTTCATCGTCAACAAAAGAAGCCATTCCCATAACGCCCTTGAGTCTCACATTGTTGAGTGAATGGAAAGTGTCAGACTTAAGAAATTCAATGGCTTCATCAATGTTAAAACCTTGTTTTGACTGCTCAGTGGCAATATGAAATTCGATAAGACAGTCCATAATCTTATTCAGTTTTATCGCCTCGGCATTTATGCCGATTAGCAGTTCCGGAGAGCTGACGCTGTGTATCATACAAGCACACGGAACAACATACTTTATCTTATTTGACTGCAAATTGCCGATAAAATGCCATCTTACATCACCTGGCAACAAAGGGAACTTGTCACGCAACTCCTGCGGTCTGTTCTCACCGAAATCACGTTGTCCCGCAGAATAAGCCTCCTGCAGCTTTTCCATGGGCTGGAATTTAGATACTGCTATCAATCTTACTGTCGGCGGTATCGAGTTCTTTATTGTCAACAGATTGTCTTTCAGCATTTTGTTTTTCAATATTTCTAATTTTGATATCAAGTGAAACTATCATGGCGACATAGAGCCAGAAAGGTACGGCAGCCTTATCAATATCGAGGAAGTTGTTCATAAGGCCATGAGTGTAATACGTCACGAAGGCAAGCATACAGAACAGAACTATATGCCTGTCATTTCGGTCTTTTGCATGCATATACACACGACCTCCTGTTGCAAATATTGAAATCATCAGTGCAAACACGAGAATAAGCCCAGGCAAACCTTGTTCTGACAACGGTCCGAAATATTCGCTGTGACAGTTACCCACATCACCGGCATTGGTACTGATGATAGTTTCTTCCCTGGCACGTTGGAAAGGAGCATACACAAACTGATAAGTTCCGGGGCCCCAGCCAACTACAGGGCGTTCTTCAAACATCCTTATTGCACACGACCAACGATTTATACGCTCAAGATTTGACGCATCGGATGAGATGTTGGTCATTGACTTTATATGATCAACGAAATTCTGACTCGATTCAGTGTTGTTTCTCTGCATGGTGATTAAAATCTGGTCTTCAAAGGCGAAGAACAGACCAACGAGGCAGGTAACTATAACAACTGCATATTTGAACTTGATTTTCAACAGGAAAGCAAGTGCTACAAGCAATGCCATAACAGCACTTATCCATGCTGCACGCGTAAACGACAGGTATGTGGCTATGACGAAAAGCACCAATAGCACCAAGGCAGCCATCCTTTTAAGAAGTGAATATTCCGAACTCAACAGGTAATAGACGATGAACGGAATCATAAACACCAGCATTGCACCATAACAAGTATGCTCAGGGAAGAACGGAAACATCACCCAGAGTCCCGACTTGGCTGAGAATCCATGCATTGCGTGGTTGATGATTGTGTATATAATAACTATGGTAAAGGCAATTATGTATGCCCAATTATACTTTATAATATTCTTCTGATTCTCCTTGAATATGCGTATTGCCACAAAATAACAGGGAATGACAAACCACAGCCTTGCAGCAAGATACTTGAATGAGACAATAGGCATAGAACTGGTTATGGAACAGACAAACATCCAGAAAAGAACTATGAAAATGCATATTGTCACCGGATGTGAAATTATGTCCTTGTCAATCTTTCCATCAAAGCACATCTTGAAGATGAACATGAGCACAAAGAGTATCAGCATGATTTCATCAGGAATGCCGATTGAGATGCCGAATTCAGACCCGATAAGATTCACCGACAGGGGTACACTGAATACAATAATCAGCATAACATCCTTCAGGGCAAAGAAATACAGGCATACTGTTATCAAGGCGACAGGCACCAACAGAGGCACCCATGCCAAATCCTTGATGATACAGAAGACTACCAGCACCAAGAATGCCAAACAGGCGCCATAGACACCAAGTATTTTCTGTTTTTTGCTCATTGTTCAGACACTATTCCTTCTTCCTGCCAGAGACATTTTCAGCGATAAGAAATCCCAAATACGACAGGAACAACATTCCGATTCCTGCAAAAACAACTATCACCCACCTGATAGGCAACGCTTTCTTGTCAGCAGGATATGGATTAGAAACCATATTTGAATATGTGTAATTTCGCGCCGCATTGCTGATTGCATACATGTACTGCTCTTGAACGAAACTCTTGGTCTCACCGGCAGAATGCAGTTCGATTATGGCGTCAATATATTCTGGATCCGAAATGAGATTGATGCCAGAAGTTGAACGCTTTTCCTTTATTTCTGCAAGACGTCTGGAAATGGAATCAATCTGACCGTTGATATCATTAACCATCACCATGGTATTAGGTACGACCTCCTGGAATTTTAGCTTCTGGGCTCTACGAATCTTATTATCCGTCAATGAAATAATCGAATTTACAATATTACAGGCAACCTGCGGGTCCTTATCGAAGACTGTAATCTGAACCGCATCATATACAGTCTGTTCACAGCGGATATTCCTGCCATATTCATACATCATATCGGCATAACAGTGAGGTGCATCCTTCGATATTCCATAATGCCCATACAAATCGTACATCTGTATTATGGAATCCTTGATATCCTGGCCTGAAAGCCACTGCATATACTGCTCTGTCTCACTTTCTTCGGAATATGGTGAAATATTCGACGGATACAATGTAGCTTGTGATTTGAACCTCGGAGTAATGAAAGCAGGGCCCGAAAAGATGATTCCCGCAATAATACCAATCACAGTCAGAATTATCAAATGTAACTTGTATTTCCAGAATACATTGAGCATTTTGTCAGCCGCAAAAAAGTTGTCGTTCATATCTGTGTTTCTTTTTGTCATTTTATCATCATTATTTTGAGTTTTATTTTCAATTTCATTAACTATAACTTCAGAGCTATTGGAACCATTAATTCATAAGCTGTCACGTCGTTCGTCAGGCTTCTTTTTCCCTTTGTCAGTATTTTCGGTTTCCCGTTTATCCTGCAGCTTGTCGGACCTTAGATTATGTTTGGATTTATTGGTTTCTTCCTCCCTTTCACGCTGTATTTCACCAGGAACACGTTCTATGAAAACTATTACGAACAATGCAAAAATGAAAACTGAAAGCATCGACAGCAGCACGATGAGCCATCTGATAGGATACGACTTGCGTTCAGCCTTATAGGCATGTGAAACTATAAATTTCTGTGGGAGAATCTGTTCTGCATCAACCTTAGCCTCATCATATTTAGCCTTGATTTCGCTGAGCTGGAGCTTGTCATATTCAAGCTGGTCACGAAGAGAAACGTATGGAGTGCCGTATTTTGCAAGGATTTCAACCTGTTCCTGCAAATCCTTTATTGCTCTCTTGTCACCTTTGGCGATAACAATGGCGAGCTGTTCATTCACCATCTCCGACTGGGTCTCATAGTCATTTACTCCGAGAGAACGCAGCACAGCAAGTGAATCCTCCATCACCCGTATGTCATGGACTTTGTCAAGATAAGCTTTTTCAACAATTTTATATGCCTGCATTGCCCTGTCCTTCTGCATTTCATTGCAGGTTGAATCATATATTTCGCCAATGGTATTGGCTATATCGGCAGCCATCTGCGGATCCTTGTCTAAAACCGTAACCGAAACTGCCGCAAATTCAGTCCTCTTACATTTTATGTTCTTCTTGTACGAATCATGAAGCTTTGTATATTTGTATTTGGAGTTGGCATACCCATAGTGATTGAGCAAATCAAACCTTTCAATTATCTTGTCTCTGATTCTTGTCGAGTTTAAAATCTGCAACATCTGGTCAATCTGCTCATCCTCACCGTACTGGAGAATATCCTGTTTGATATTGACCTGCTCTGTAAGCAACGACTTTGAAATTGAATTACTTGAAGACGGAAACAAAATCAACTGTGATTTGTATTTCGGTTCAATGAAAAGCGGTGATGAAACAATCGCCGCAACTACCGCCGTAATTAACAACAAAATTATCAGTTTCTTACGATGTTTGTAAATCAACCTGAACAGGTAGGTTGAATCAAATCTGCTGTCTGTATCCATTTACTTGAGTTATTTCATAAAATAAGTTGCGAAAATAATCAAAATTTACGATAACTCTGACTTTTTTCTCAAATATTAAATAATGAACCGGCGGATATTACCTATTCTGCCTTCCATTCGCAACTTTTCCGCAGGTCAGAACGGTCAACTATTTCTTTTTTACAAGCTGTATCAATTCCCGAATATCGAAAATTCTGAAAATAATTGCAATTATTACTCCAACGAAAAGATGGACAATACACTTCACATACCAGCTGAGGCCAAGTTTGGTGATACCAAAACCAACTATGAAAATCAGCACCAAGAAAGCAAGCGAAGAAAGAATGTAATTCATCAACTTCTTGTCAACGGTCACATGGAAGACATTTTTTGAGACAATAATCTGACAAATCACGACAAAAGCCTGAGTTATCACGCCTGTATATGCAGCACCAACAGCGCCGTACTTCGGAATTAGGAGGACATTGAGCAACACGTTGACTGTCAGTCCACATAAAGAAATTATATTCAAGTGTTTCAAACTACCGTTGGCTGTAAGCAGAGTACCGAACACATATCCAAACGACATGCTCGGGAAACAGTACATCAGCACCCTGAAAACCTTTGCGGAACAATCAACTTCCACATCGTACATCAAATCCATGATTTCTAATCCGTAGTACATGCACATAGTTGAGATTGTGAACGAGAAGCACATCAGGATTCCGAATGCGGTTTTCGTTATCCCGCCCACACTCTCATTCGATTTCAGCATCCTCGAATAAAGAGGGAGCAGAAGCACGGCGAAAAGATACGAAAAGTTGTTCATAGCATCCAGCACACGCGATGAATGGGCATATATGCCGACTTGTTCGCTACCCATGCTGCCGGATATCATCTGTTTCATCATCACAGTGTCTATTTTGTTGTAGCAAGACATCAGAAGAGTGAGCAGTGCAAAAGGGAAACTCTTCTTCAGAATGAGCAGGAACAAAGCCTTGTTGAACTTAGGCTTTCTGAAGCCCGCATCTTTCACCACAATCACAAAAGCCACGATAGCGGTTATTATGTACGACACTGTCTGCGCGTATGCGAACCATTCAATGGAAAATCTACCCTGAAAGAATTTTGCATAAAGCATTATCAGACAGAATAATATCATTAGCACCCTGTCCAATACCGACACAAAACTGTCGGTCACAAAATGCAGCAGTCCGGAAATGTTTGAACGCAGATAAAGTATGAAAGAGAGCAGAAACTGATTGAACGCCAACACTCCAAGCAATCGCAGCTGCCTTCCGTCGTAATGCATGAAGAATGCGAGGACGAATGCCACGACAAGATACAACACACCCAGCATAATCCTTATCATCACAATAGGCGGAAAATATTTCCCGAGCACCTGGCTGTTCTGCGCAATATTTCTGTTGTTGAAGTTGGTTATCCCCATATCGAGGATAATGTTTATCACGTATGTAAAGTTGAAAATTGCAAGATAAATCCCATATTCGCTAAGACCGACCACCTTCTGCACGTTCATGTCTATAAAGAACACATAGAACGGCTTTATAAGCAGGTTCAGAAAAAGCAACAATATGAGATTAAGAATGAATTTCCTTTGCATGTATTGTTTATAACTAATTTGCAAAAGTATGCAAAAAAAACGGGCAAAATCTGAAAAAGCCGTTAATTTTGCAAAAAAACAACAATGAACATTCTTCTTATCGGTTCAGGCGGTCGTGAACACGCAATAGCCTATAAAATAGCACAAAGCAAACATCTCGACAAATTATACATAGCCCCAGGTAACGGCGGCACGGCAGCTCTCGGTACAAACGTGGACATCAGTGTCTCTGATTTTCCGGCAATCAGCGATTTTATCGTCAGCAACAGTATTGACATGCTTGTGGTCGGGCCTGAGGTTCCGCTCGCCGACGGCATTGTTGACTATCTGAAGGACAACTGCAAAAACAAGTCACTGAAAATAATCGGTCCGACTGCTGCAGGCGCGACCCTCGAAAGCAGCAAGGAATTCGCCAAAAGGTTCATGAACGCTCACGGCATACCTACTGCAAAACACAAAGCCTTCTCTGCCAACAACATTGATGAAGGCTACAGATTCTTAGAAAGCATCAAACCGCCATACGTGCTCAAGGCAGACGGTCTCGCCGCAGGCAAAGGTGTCCTCATCCTCAACGACCTTGACGAAGCCAAGACACAACTTCACGAAATGCTTTGCAACAACAAGTTCGGCACTTCAGGTGCCACGGTCATCATAGAAGATTTTCTCAAAGGCATAGAACTTTCCGTTTTCATTCTCACTGACGGACGCCACTACGTCCTGCTGCCTGAAGCCAAAGACTATAAACGCATCGGCGAACACGACACCGGACTCAACACAGGCGGAATGGGCTCGATTTCCCCAGTTCCTTTTGCCGACAAAACATTCATGGACAAAGTCGAAAACCGCATCATCAGACCGACAATCAACGGCCTAATCGATGAAGGCATCAACTATGTGGGATTCATCTTCTTCGGTTTAATCAACTGCTGCGGAGACCCTTACGTTATCGAGTATAACTGCAGGATGGGCGACCCTGAAACGGAATCGGTATTCCCTCGTATCAACAACGACATTCTCGAACTGTTCAGTGCCGCCGCCGACAGACGTCTCAATGAAATGACTATGGACATTTCTCCGGATTCGGTTGCAACTGTTATGCTTGTTTCAAAAGGCTATCCGGAAAAATATCCGAAAGGCATGCCGATTTCTTTTGACAATCCTGACAAAGACGACATAATATTTCATGCAGGCACGAAATACAATGCAGACAACCAGCTTGTCGCCAACGGAGGACGTGTGATTACAGCCACTGCAAGA
>JAFYJP010000003.1 GCA_017538085.1 Bacteroidales bacterium
CATCGGTTACGGTCTCGTTCTTCTGATTGTATCATTCTTCAGAGAACTGTTGGGAGCCGGAACATTATGGAACCATCAGGTGATTCCACAATCATTCTATTCCAACGGATATCTCAACAACGGACTGATGGTTCTGCCGCCTATGGCACTGATAATCATCGGCGTAATCATCTGGATTCAAAGGTCAATACACAAGGAATTACAGGAGGAATAGATTATGGGATACTCATTGACAAGTATTTTTTTCAAGTCGATATTCACAAACAACATGGTCTTTGCCTATTTTTTAGGCATGTGTTCATACCTTGCAGTGTCGAAGAATGTGCGGACTTCCTTCGGGCTTGGAATGGCAGTATGTTTTGTTCTAATAATCACAGTTCCTGTCAATTACCTTATCAACAAATATCTGTTGGAGCCCGGTGCCTTAGGATGGCTGTCTGACAAGTTCAACAATGTTGACCTGTCGTATCTTTCGCTGATAATATTCATAGCCGTCATTGCCTCCATAACGCAAATACTTGAGATGATAATCGAAAGGTTTTCGTCATCGTTGTACAACGCTTTGGGGATATATCTTCCGCTGATAGCCGTGAACTGTGCCATTTTAGGATGTTCACTTTTCATGCAGGAATACCGCTTCCCGAATTTGGCATACAGCACAATATACGCAGCAGGTTGCGGTATCGGATGGATGCTCGCCATCGTCGCCTTCGCCGCAATACGTGAGAGGCTGAAGTTTTCGAATATTCCGAAACCCCTGAAAGGACTTGGAATTGCATATATAACAACAGGATTAATGGGTATGGCGTTTATGGCGCTGACGGGAATGTAACTATGACTATAATATTGGAAATTGCGGTTTTTGTAGCGATAATATGGCTATTGGTGGCAATCCTCCTATTAGCACGGAAGAAGTTTGTGCCGGAAGGAAAGGTGAAAATAACCATCAACGATGAGAAGGTTGTGGAACATGAGCGTGGATGTACACTTTTACAGGCTCTAAATGACGAACAGATTTATATGCCGTCTGCATGCGGCGGGAAAGGAACTTGCGGAACTTGCAAAGGCATTGTAAAATCGGGCGGCGGCACAATTCTGCCTAACGAACTGCCGCATCTAAGCAAGAAATTGCAGGAACAGAATTACAGACTGTTCTGCCAGGTAAAAGTCAGGGACGACATCAGCATCAAAGTCCCCGATGAAATCTTCGGAATAAAAAAATGGGAATGCGAAGTAGTGTCGAACAACAACATTGCCACATTCATCAAAGAGCTCGTGCTAAAACTCCCACCAAACGAAACTTTAGATTTCCGTTCCGGAGAATACATCCAAGTCTATGTCCCAAAATGCAGCATCAGGTTCAGTGATTTCAACATTGACAGCAAATACCAACAGGACTGGCAGAACATGAATTTGTTCAACTTGACAATGAAGAACCCAGAACCTACTGTCAGAGCGTATTCCATGGCTAATCCGCCATCAGAAAAAAACATTATCAGACTGAATGTCAGAATCGCCACACCACCATTCGACAAAAAGAAACACAATTTCAAGAAAGTCAATCCCGGTGTCTGTTCGTCATACATCTTTTCACTGAAACCATCTGACAAGATAACAATATCAGGAACTTACGGTGATTTCTTCGTAAGAGACAACGACAACGAAATGATGTTTATCGGTGGCGGTGCAGGAATGGCGCCGCTGCATTCTCACATCTTAGACCAGTTTAAGACAAAACACACCTCAAGAAAGACAACATTCTGGTATGGCGGACGTTCAGTCAGAGAATTGTTCTATATTGATGATTTTGAACAACTTGAAAAAGAAAACGACAACTTTGAATTTCATATTGCACTATCCGAACCGCTACCTGCTGACAAATGGGACGGATACACCGGATTCATCCATCAAGTCATATACGAGAATTATCTGAAACATCATCCACACCCCGAAGACATTGAATATTATATCTGCGGACCTCCGCTGATGCTCAGCGCAGTGCTGGAAATGCTCGACAGCCTCGGCGTACCAAAAGATATGATATGTTACGATGACTTCGGCGGATAAACAAATATTTTTATATTTTTGCAAAATGCAAAAATATTAGAAGATGGAATCAATACGACAACAAAAAGTACAAGCACTCATTCTCAGAGAATTAGGTGAATATATTAGACAGAAGAACAACGAATGGTGCCACGGAATGCTCCTGACAGTCACAAAAGTCAAGGTTTCGAGAGATTTTTCATACGCCAAAATATATATCAGCATATTCGGGCAAAGCGACCACAATGTCACCCTTGACGTAATCAAAAGTCATTCGAAAGAAATCCGCTATTATCTCGGCAGCAAAACAAGCAACCAACTGAGAATCGTACCGGAACTTACCTTTATAGAGGATGACTCCCTGGATTATATTGAAAACATTGACCGCCTGCTGAAAGAAAATTAAGTTCGTTCCGACAATGAATTTTCCCCTGTACATTGGGTTCAGATACCTTAAAGCCAAGAAAAACCGGAATGTAATCAACATAATATCAATGATTTCCATCATTGCTATATGTGTCACGACTGCGGCTCTCGTTGTAGTGCTGTCGGTTTTCAACGGTTTCGAAGAACTCGTGGCTTCAATGTACAACACTTTTGACCCCGACCTGCAAATCACTGCAGCAAAAGGCAAAACATTTCATAACAGCGATTTAGACCTCACAGCCATAAGACAGATGGACGAAGTGCTATCGGTGTCTGAAGTCGTGGAAGACAATGCCTTAATCAAAAATGGGGAAGAACAGATAATAGCCACCATCAAGGGGGTAAGCAACGATTATGCAGAAGACGGTCATCTTGACGACATGATTCTTTTCGGCAACCCCAAGTCACTGAAAAATGGTATGGCTGTGGTAGGTTTCGGTGTCGGATACAACATCGGGCTATTCATGAGCGACCTGCCCAAGCCAGTTACTATCATGATTCCGAAGCGCACATCTTCCAATCTGCTTAATCCGGCAAATGCCTTCAACTCACACATCGTCACCGTCAGTGGAGTCTATTCCATACAACAGGAACTCGATGAGAAATACATCATAATTCCTATAGGCATGGCGCGCGAACTGCTCGAATACACCGATGAAGTGAACTCCATCGAAATCCGCCTCACCCCAGGAGTAAAGTACAACGGCATCCAGAAGAGAATCCAATCCATGGTCGGAAAAGATTATGTGGTAAAGAACCATTTCGAACTTCAGGAAACGCTTTATAATGTAATGCGCAGCGAAAAAATGGCTGTTTATCTCATACTCAGC
>JAFYJP010000045.1 GCA_017538085.1 Bacteroidales bacterium
TGAAAAAGAGTACGGCACCGCCTCATGGCACGGCAATGACTTCCGGACAGGAAACGTGGTGGATCTCCCTTCACATACCCGTCTGAAAATAAATGACACTATCGTTACCAGCGGATTGTCAAAGATATTCCCTCCCAACATCCCGGTCGGCCTCGTAAAAAACATAAAGCCAAAAGCAAGCACCGGCGTACTTGATGTTGATATCTCCTTTATCGATGATTATAGAAAAACCACTTACGTATATGTCATCGACCATATATATTCCAATCAGATAGATTCCTTAATGCATTGATATGCGCAGATATATTCAACATATAATTCGTTACATTATCCTGACACTGTTTCAAGTTATCGTATTGAATAACATCAATATAGGTGGTTTCTTATGTCCTTATCTCTATGTTCTCATCATATTGATGCTGCCGGCTAATATCGAAAACTGGCTCATGGTAATCATTTCCATGTTTGTCGGACTGACCATTGATTTCTTCAGCGGCACCATTGGATTGCACGCCTCGGCATGTGTTCTTATGGGTGCATGCTATCATGCCATACTCCGTTTCTTCATCAACAACAGAGAAATGAAACCGGGAACAATCGCCGATATTTCGTTTATGGGCTTACTCAATTATACTCTTTTTACTCTGATAATGATAACTGTCCACCATTTGGCTTTATTCTTCCTAGATGCATTCACTCTCAAGTCTTTCCTTGTCACCTTAGGACACGCGGGGCTTAACATTCTGCTGACTTTGGCAATAATACTGCCATATCAGCTGATATTCAGGTCAAGGGCACGCAGATATAGTTATTAGTCAACATTATGGCAAGAATAATCTCCATAGAATCCACATCACAAATTTGTTCAGTCGCACTCGCTGAAGACAACAAATTGATTGAATTAAAAGAAACTTCCGAGAACAACCATTCAGTCGTACTTACACAATTCATTCTTGACGTTCTGAACGAAGTCGGACTGAAATCCACCGACCTTGATGCGGTCGCAGTAAGCAAAGGCCCCGGCTCATACACTGGTCTCAGAATAGGCGTTTCAGCAGCAAAAGGGCTTTGCTATGCACTTGACATCCCTCTGATTGCAGTAGATACACTTTATGCTCTTGCACTGTCAGTCAGAGATTTATATCCCGAATGCTTTATATGCCCGATGATAGATGCACGCAGAATGGAAGTCTATACAGCTCTGTATGATTCAGACATGAACACAATGCTTGATGTCCATGCCAAAATCCTTGATGAATCATCATTTCAAGAATGTCTGTCAAGCAACAAGATTGTTTTCCTCGGCTCGGGTGCCCCTAAGACAAAAAATGTGATAAAATCGCCAAATGCGATATTTGATTTATCACACAACCTATCAGCAAAAAACATAATATCTACTGCATATCAACGTTTTACAGACAAGAATTTCGAAAACATGGCATATTTCGAACCATTTTATCTGAAAGAATTCGTCGCAAAAAAACCTGTTGTAAAAGCACTTCGTTATTAATATAGTTATTAAAAAAATTTGTACATTTGCAACGCTGGAATAATAATTCAATATAGACTTAAAACATTGAATATAATAATATTACAAAAATGAAAAACATATTGATTATTGGTAGTGCAGGCCAAATTGGTTCTGAACTTACACGTGAACTTAGAAAAAGATATGGCAACGATAATGTAGTCGCTACCGATATTGCTCCTGAAAAATTCAAGGATGAACTCAAGGCTGGACCTATTGAGGCTCTTGACATATTAGACACTCAAAAGCTTGCCGACTTAGTGCGCAAATATAAGATTGACACTATCTACAACCTTGCAGCTCTTCTTTCAGCCACTGCAGAGGCAAAACCTCAGCTCGCTTGGAAAATAGGTCTTTATGGGCATTTCGGCGTTCTCGAAGTTGCCCGTGAATTAGGAACAGCCGTTTTCTTTCCAAGCTCAATAGGCTCCTTCGGTCCGACAACCCCGCATGATAACACACCACAAGATGTCATCCAACGTCCTAACACGATGTACGGTGTAACAAAAGTTTCAGCTGAATTGCTCGGTGACTACTACCACAAGAGATTCGGTGTTGATAGCCGCGGCGTGAGATTCCCAGGCATCATATCCAACGTGACACTTCCGGGCGGCGGAACAACCGACTATGCAGTTGAAATCTATTATGCTGCTGTTCAGACAGGTAAGTTTACTTGCCCTCTCAAAGCCGGCACATTCCTTGACATGATGTATATGCCAGATGCCCTCCATGCTGCCATCAGCATTATGGAAGCCAATCCTGACAAACTCGTCCACCACAACGGTTTCAATGTGACAGCAATGAGCTTCGACCCTGAAATTATCTACAAGGCTATCAAGAAACGTATCCCTGATTTCGTTATGGACTATGACGTTGAACCTATTAAACAAGGTATTGCTGACTCATGGCCTAACAAGATGGACGACAGTGCCGCTCGTGAAGAATGGGGCTGGAAGCCTAACTGGGACCTTGACAGCATGACTGACGATATGCTGAAAGTCCTCTCAGAACGCTTTAAAAAATAAGATATATCATTCAACAAAAAAGCCGCATCAAAGCGGCTTTTTTGTTATCTCTTCGGCTATCAGTCGAGACGCATCTACATTTCCTAATTTTACTCTTAATTCATCATACCCATCCATCATACCACTCACATATTCAGTATCATAGAGTAATTTTTGCATTTCTTCGGAAATACTGCCAACATTACAGTCACCTTGTATCAACTCTTTTACAAGCTGTTTGTCAAGAATAAGATTTACCAAGGAAATGTATTTGACACTTGTGAGCACCCTTGCAATCGTATATGTTATGCCGCTGGTCTTATAACAAACCACCTGAGGCACTTTGAATAATGCGGTCTCTAAAGTAGCCGTCCCACTTGTCACAAGTGCAACTCCGGATTGTGACAGCACATCATACGTTTTGTCAAACACCAATTGTACATTGTCTGGAACTGAACAGCCACACACTCTTTCATAATATTCCTTCCCGTGAACCGACATGGCTGCGATAATGAACTTCTGCTCCGGAAAACGCTTCGCCACTTCAACAAACACAGGAAGCATCCTTTGTATCTCTGACTTCCTCGACCCTGGCAGCAACGCGATATCCTCATTCCTGTCTCCATCCACTTTACACCTGTCACCTATTTCATCCAATAAAGGATGCCCGAAATATTTGACGTTAACCCCATACCGCTCATAGAAATCCTTCTCAAAAGGCAGAATCGGTATCATCAAGTCAACATTCCGCTTTATCTTATAGACACGTGACTTGTTCCATGCCCAAATCTGAGGGGAAATATAAAAGACCACCTTATACCCTAATTTATGTGCAAACTCTGCTATTCTGAGATTGAACCCAGGATAGTCTATCAGAATAATCACATCGGGATTGTAACTCTTGATATCAGATTTGCAATAATTTAAAAGACCAAGTATTTTTGGCAATGACAAAAATACCTCAACAAAGCCCATGAAAGACATTTCATCAAGATACTTTACTATGGTGGCACCTTCCTTTTCAAGACGTTCACCCCCCCATGCTCTTACCTGTGCCTCAGGGTCTTTCAGAAATATATTATGTACAAGATTGGCACCATGCAGATCACCTGATGCTTCCCCAGCTACAACATAATATTTCATAATTCTGTATTAAAGGACGTCAACGCCTAATAACGAACCTAACATTTTCTTGTGTTCGTCAAAAGTGATATCAATTTTAAGCGGCACAATAGATACATAACCATCTGCAAGAACCTTCATTTCACTATTGGGCTTTATATCCTTTTCCTCATAAAACCCTGTAATCCAATAATATGGGATATTTACGCCTGGTCGCATGCGTTTCTCATATACCTCATACCATTTCCCTTGCGACAAACTGCATACCTTCATACCCTTTATCCCGCCTTCAGGCTTATATGGGAAATTAACAGTCAGACACAAACCCTTGGGAAACGAGCTGATATTTTCCAATACTTTTCCCAGAATACAGTCTATATATTCCTCTGTCTCACTGAAATCAGCATCAGCGGTGTAACTGCAGAGTGAAAATCCAATAGACGGGATGCCCTCTATTGCGGCGTCTATTGCAATTCCGACAGTCCCGGAATAAAACACATTGGTACCTACATTTGTACCATGATTGATGCCGGAAATGACAAGATCGGGAGTACGCTCAGCAATTGCCTTCATAGCCATTTTCGAACAATCCACCGGGGTTCCGTTGCAGGAAAAAAATCTTACTCCAGGTTCTTCACTGACAAGCTTAAGTTTCATGGGGTCAGCTACAGTCATGGCGTGACTTTTCCCTGACTGTTCAGTATCAGGGGCTACAGCTATGATTTCACCGTGCTTTTTAGCAATATCTATCAAAGTCCTGATGCCTTTGGCATGAACTCCATCATCATTGGATATTACTATCAGTGGTCGTTTATTCATAATGTTTGAGGAATAACTTCAGATGAGCATATAGTTTTTCAGTAGGCAGCCCCATAACATTATAGTATGAACCATCGATTTTTTCGATACCGATTGCACCAATCCACTCCTGTATTCCGTATGCACCAGCCTTATCTATCGGATTATAACGTGATACGTAATATTCTATGTCATCTTCCGACAACTGGCTGAATTTCACCTTAGTCACATCATAAAATGTGTCTTGGTATCTTTTATCGGCAATACATACACCTGAAACCACTTCGTGAGAAGCACCTGAGAGAGCCTGTAGCATTTCCTTTTCAGCAGCCTTGTCAATTGGTTTTACAAGTATCTGATTGTTGAGAAGGACAATAGTGTCAGCAGTGATTACTATATCGTTGTCATCAATATTTTTCATAATAGCATCGCTTTTCTGTTTTGCGAGATCTGCGACTGCCTCGTAAGGAGTGAGGTCCTCACAGATGACTTCCTTGTTGTCACTCATAGCACAAATGAAAGGAATATCCATCAATGAGAGCAACTGTTTCCTTCTCGGTGAGCTGGAGGCAAGTATTATTCTTTTTTCTTTCAGTTCAAGCATTGTCGATTTATAATTATGATGTTACCAATGAAAAGCGCTGTCGTTCATCCATTTGCCTTGAACTGTCAGCACTTGTTCTATTACGTCTCTTACTGCGCCATTACCACCATAGAAGGGTGATATGTAATCAGCCACAGCCTTAACCTCGTGGCTTGCATTGGCGGGACAGGCACCAATCCCCGCCTTTACAATCACCTCATAATCGGGTATGTCATCGCCCATATACAAAACCTCATCTGCACTAAGACCGTTTTCATCAAGATAATCGTTGAAAGCATCGAGCTTATATGAAACCCCTAAGATAACGTCTGTTATCCCTAAGCCATTCATACGTCTCCGCATACTTTCACCGACGCCGCCTGACAGGACAGCGACCTTGTATCCGTTCAAAATAGCATGATGCAAACTATAGCCATCCTTTACGCTTGATTTTCTCAAGCCTTCACCATTAGGCAACATATAAATGCTCCCATCGGAAAGGACTCCGTCATAATCAAACATAAAACACTTTATCTTATGTATATTGGCTAAACTTTTCATAAAATAACTGTTATACAAACAAGACAAGGAGACAACAAAAACTGTGCCTCCTTGCCCTATTCATTTATTTAATGACGAGTATTTTATTTACCGCCTCTTTCTGAAGATACAGTCAGTTTCTTTCTGCCGACAGCTCTTCTGTGTGCCAACACCTTTCTTCCTTCTACAGTTGACATTCTGTGACGGAAACCGTGTTTGTTGATTCTCTTACGTCTCGATGGTTGAAATGTCCTTTTCATATCGTTTCAAATTTTGAAGTGCAAAGATAGGCTTTTTTTTCAAAAACAAAGCTATTTTGCACATTTTTTTCTAATTCGCTATTTTTCAGGAATATTCTTCAACAAAGTACACAGAAAATCATAGAAAACACCCACTGATTTGATGTTAACTCTTTCATCAGGGCTATGAGGATGTTCCAAAGTCGGACCAAATGACATCATATCCCAGTTAGGATATTTAGCTCCGAGAATAGCACATTCGAGACCTGCATGGACTGCTGTAATCTTCGGTTCTTTATTAAATTTCTTCTTATACACCTTATGAGCCAGTTTTACGATAGCAGAGTCAGCATTAGGCTTCCATCCTGGATAAGCGCCATCGAAGTAAGCCTCAGCTCCTGCCAATTCAAAGGCAGCACCTATATTGGCTGCAAGAGCTTCCTTGGAAGAATCAACAGAGCTTCTAAGCAGACATTTAATCTCAATATTGCCAACACCACTCTTAATTGATGATTTGACAATGGCAAGATTGCTTGATGTTTCAACGATACCAGGCATTTCCTTGCTCATTCTTATGACACCGTTCTGACATGCGATGATACTGCGGATGAGCCTCATCTGTACAGGATTGTTAATCATAAACTTAGGCATCTTAACCGGTGTGAGTTTGATTTCAATATGGTCTTCCACCGCACCAAGTTCGTTGTTGACTACGGTTTCATATTTTGCCACACATTTAATGATGTCGTCAACTTTGTTCTCAGGAACAAGAATCGTTGAGAAGGCTTCTCTCGGAATTGCATTTCTCAAACCATCGACTGTAACATCTGCAAGTTGGATTTTCCATTGCTTTTTAGCCCTGTTGAGATAACGGAACATTATCTTTATTGCATTGCCTCTACCCAGATTGATATCCATGCCTGAGTGTCCGCCCTTTAGTCCCTTTACACTTAGGGTGAATGACTTGTATCCCTTTGGAACAGGTTGTGGTTTGAATTTGAAATCGATGTTTGCATCAAGACCGCCGGCACAGCCCATGAAAAATTCACCTTCTGTCTCCGAATCAAGATTAAGAAGTATATCACCTTTCAAAACGCCTGGTTTTAATCCGTTAGCACCATCCATACCCGTTTCCTCGGTGGCTGTGAAAAGTGCCTCCAATGGTCCATGTTCCAGAGTTTTTGATTCGAGTATGGCCATAATTGCAGCACCTCCCATTCCGTTATCGGAACCGAGAGTAGTACCTCTTGCCTTTACCCATTCACCATCTATATAAGCATCAATCGGATCCTTTGTAAAGTCATGAACGACATCGCTGTTCTTTTGTGGAACCATATCGACATGCGCCTGAAGGATGACGCCCATCTTGTTTTCCATACCTTTGGTTGCAGGCTTACGAATAATCACATTACCGGCTTTGTCCTTTATAGTTTCGAGGTTGTGTTCCTTACCGAAATTTACCAAAAAAGCCTCAACTTCTTTTTCGTGTCCTGACGGACGAGGGATTTGCGTCAAACTGTAGAAGTGCTTCCACACTTCCTTTGGCTCTAATTTTTTTATTTCTTCTGACATTTTATAATAATTTTAATAATTGTTCAACATAACAGGGGAAATCAACATGAACAGCTTTTCGTCAGTCTCACTTTCCTCAATAGGAAGAATGACAGCAGCTCTGTTCGGCTGTGAAAGTTCTATCCTTACGTTTGCGGTATCAACATGCGTCAGCATTTCCTGGAAAAACTTGGCATTGAAGCCGATTACGATATCATTACCAGTATATTCGCAGGCTATCTTTTCCTCAGCCTTGTTTGACAAGTCCATATCCTCTCCGGAAATGACTAAGACATTACCGCCTATTTTCATTCTAATCTGATTGGTTGACTGACTTACGAAGTAACCGATACGACGCATCGTATTCAGCAATTGCCCCTTGTCTATAATCATACAATTAGGATTATCCTTAGGTATAATCATATTGTAATTAGGGAAAGGACTATTGATGAGTCTGCTGAACATCTTGTAAGTTCCAAATGTGAAAGTGACATTGGTCTTATTGTATTCAACAGTCACTTCACAGTCTTCATTCTGGAGAATATTTTTCAACTGATTGAGAGGTTTCTTCGGAACCACGAAGTTAGTCACTGTTTCACCAAAAGAACCTGATTTGGAATACTTTACAAGTTTGTGTGCATCAGTTGCCACAAAAACAACCTCATTAGGGGTGATATCAAAGAGCACACCTGTAATGCTTGGGCGCAATTCCTCATTACTTGTTGCAAACAATGTCTTGGAAATGGCATTCGTCAGTGTTTCGGATGTCAACTTGATTGTCTCAGCATCAGAAAATTCGGGAAGATGAGGAAATTCCTCACCATTATGACCGGATATATGATAATGGCCTTCGCCAGCACTGAGTGCCACAGATTGATTTGCCAAATCAATGGTAAAAGTCATAGGTACATCTGAGAAAGTTCTAAGAACATCCATGAGCATTTTTGCAGGAACAGCAAACATGCCATCGCCTTCGCTCATATCAACTTTCATCTCTGATATCATAGTCGTCTCCAAATCTGAAGCGGTCATTTTCAGTGTATCGCCCTGAAGCTCAAAAAGAAAATCGTCAAGAATAGGCATTGTATTTCTTGCATTTAGAATGCCGCCTATTGATACCAAATTTTTGAGTAGCAAACTACTCGACACAATAAATTTCATACTATATATTTAATTGATTATTACTATCTTCCATAATCTTGTAGTCATGAAAACATTATAATATTTCCAAATTACAATTCAGACTACAAAGGTATGAATATTTATTGATTTTGAAAACTTCCAGCTTGAGTTTTTTAAATTATCTTCACATCGGCATTGTGAATCCAACCTATTTTTCCATTCGAAAGACGGATTTCTATCCATTCTCCGACATTGTCTGTTATATCAACCTTCAAACCTCTGTGAATCACAAACAAATCGACACTATTGTCCGATGGTGAACTTTTAGCCGTAACAGTGGAAGCAAACACCACTCCTTCGTTATCGCGCACCAAATCTCTCTTAATACTGAAACTGACAATGAAAGAAAACGCGAAAAAAACAAAAGCGACTACCGAAATCCAAAAGAATAACTTTCTGAATTTCAGCTGTCTCATGACAAACATGGCTACCAATCCTGCACAAAGAATAACGAACAAAACTATGCTCGCAATACACCAACCATCAGGTGTCAAAATATGCAGAACCGAATGCCACCATCTATCATAAAACATTTCAGGAACAGATTCTATTTTGTCAATAATCCTATTGTTTGCAAGATTAAGGTTATATATAACATCCTGATTATTAGGCTCAAGACGTTTTGCTCTTTCATAATAAAGAATAGCAGAAGGCATATCTTTCAGCTTATAATATGAATTCCCAAGATTATAGCATACCTCAAAAACGTTCGGGTTCTCGTCATACAGCTGCTGGAAAGCATTCACGGCATCAGAATATTGCTCCTGCTGATAAAATTCCACTCCCTTAAGAAACAAATCTTCAGAATTCTGGCTGAAGGCGCAAAACGACATCAGCAATAGTATTGATATCAGTAACTTCTTCATGACTATTTCAATTTTGAATAAAACAACTTAATGACTTCCACTGCCTCAGAATAGATTTCATTCATGGAATCTGTAGGGGTGCCTGGGGCGAATCTGGCGAATTCCGCATCATTGATAACGGAAATGAACTTATCGGCATCTTCCTTGGCTATCTTACCATCCTCAGCAAGCTTGTTCAAAAAATCCCTGTTAAGTTCCGAATAAGGCAGATTGAATCTGTCACCAAGATATGACCACAGTGCATTGGAGACTTCATCGTAAAACTTGTCAGGTTCCTTTGCATCAAGGTATCCCTTCGCCTTTTTCAGACGTTTCATGGCAACACCTTCGGCACGACGACGCTTGATTCCCTCAACATCACTACGTTTGGCAATCATTCTGTTGATTAATACTATGGCCAGAACTGTCATCACCGACAATAATCCGAGCAGAATGAAATAGTTTGCGGATGCGAAAAATTGGGATGAACTTTTGCTGAATTTCGGAGGCTTAGTCTTTATGAACCTGATATCTTCAGCCAAACTGACCACATCCTCGCGTTCAACACCGCGCTCAACCTCCTGCAATTCAGTGCCACGACCTTCAACATGCACCTCAAATTCAGGCGATGTCAATGTTACGTACTCCTTCTTTGAAGGGTTGAAAAAGGAAAATTCAAACGGCTCAATCCTGAAATCCCCCGAATTACGTGGTATCACAACATATTCGAAGACTTTTGTTCCGGAAACAACATCATTGTTGACTTTGGAATTCTGGGTAATTTTAGGTTCATATACCTCAAAGTCGTATGGGAATTTAATGTTAAGTTTGTCAATCATCTTGACATTGCCTGAACCGCTTATGGTAAATCTTATCGTTATCGCTTCATTAGCCATCAGGGAAGTCTTGTCAATTGAACTATTCATAGTATAGTTGCCAACGGCTCCGGAGAATGAGCCCGGACGGCCTTCGGTAGGCAACGGATTCACATGGATAGTCACTGGCTTTGACTTGCAGTTATACTTCACATTCTGGTAGGTCTGGAAGAAACTGTCGAAGAAAGGATCACCCATTCCGCTGCCGCCTCTTTGTCTTACCCGTGCTACAACTTCCACTTCAGCAGGGTCTATCACGATATCTCCTGATTTATGAGGGAACAAAACACACTTCTGGATTTCACCAGTATTGTATATTTCGTTGTCAACGGAAACCCTGTGCAGACTTATGTTGCCTATATCAATATCTTCCTTCCAGAAACCAGTATATGACGGAAACTTCACGTCACCGAAACCTGACAGGTCCAATTTGGAATAAATCGAATTGGTAAAGACAAATTGTTCACCCACATATACATTTTTCTTACTTGCAGAACCTGAAACAAACACGTCACCGCCCGCTGAAACCGAAGCCTGAGCGTTCTGTTGGTTATTCTGACTGTTTCCACTTTGTCCCCCACCAGTCACTCCTTGCTGGGTGCCACCGCCCTGCTGGGTGCTGCCCTGAGAACCGCCTCCGTTGGAATTGCGCGGAACAACCTTTATGGTCACCGAGTTTGAAGTATAAGTTTTTCTGTTAACTGTGACCGTTGCAGGTTGAATGGTGAACTCACCCGGTTCATTGGCCGAAAGATAGAAAGTGTAAGTTGTTGATATTGATTGTGATGACTTGCCATTAACCCACTGGAAACTCGTATTTGATGATGAATTCGGTCCTGACAAAATCTGGAAATGTTCCATAGTCGGATATCTGAAGTCACTCGATCTTTCATTTACAGTATAAACAAGTCTGAATTGCTCTCCCACATGGACCACCGAAGCAGTGACATTTGCAGTGAACGTAATGTCATCTGCCGCCATGGAAAACAATGGCAGACAACTCAAAAAGAAAATTATCAGTTTCCGTATTCTCATAATATTACCAATCTTTATCAATTTTAACTTTCTGTCCCTTCGACTTCGATTCCTGCACCTTCTGTAAAGTCTTCTGTTCGTTGTTTTTTAAAGCTTCAAGCATTCTCTCGGCATCATCTTTGGAAATGTTCATCTGCTGGGCCTCTTGTTGTTCTCCGTCCTGCTGTTCGTCCTGCTGACCTTGCTGCTGTTGCTGGTCCTGACCCTGTTGCTCATCCTGATTCTGACTCTGCTGTTGTTGGTCCTGATTCTGCTGTTGCTGGTCTTGGTTCTGGTTTTGTTGGTCCTGATTTTGGTTCTGTTGGTCCTGGTTCTGACCACCATTCTGTCCCTCGCTGTCCTTCAGCTTCTTCTGAGCCATGGCAAGATTGTATCTTGCATCCTCATCATCAGGATTAAGTCTCAACGCCTGCTTATAGGCCTGCACAGCACCTTCATACTGTTCTGATTTATAGAACGAATTGCCCAAATTATAATATGACGCTTCTTTTAAAGAGTCGTTTTTTGCCCTTGAAGCGATATCATAATATTGGCTGTCGGCTTCCTGGTATTTATCCTGCAAATAAAGCGAATTGCCGAGGTTGAAACCTGCTTCTTCCATCAGACGGTTTTCCTCGAGAGCCTTTCTGTATTTGATTTCAGCATCATGATACCTTTCCTTTTCAATATCACGGTTCCCTCTTCTTACAAGCGATCTTTCACTCTGTGAATATGAAGGAATGAAAGAAAGTAAGCACAACACAAACAATAATATCCTCAATTTCATAATCACTTCCTTTCCAAAAGTTTATCGATATTTATCTTATTGCTTGACCTGTTGGGTATCAGAAGGAATATGACCAACAGCAGCAATGCTGGCGCAAGACAATATTGGAAGCCATCCTTGTAATCCGTCACTCTCTGTGAATCAAAAACCGCCGTCTCCATTTTATTTATCTGGTCGAATATTTTATCGAGACCCACTCTCGCAGTATTCGCGCGAATATAGGACCCGTTACCGATTTCCGCCACTCTTTTCAACGTGTTTTCGTCAAGTTTGGTTACCACTGTCGCACCATTTTTATCTTTTTTGAATCCAGCCTGATGTCCATTGGAATATACTGGAATTGGAGCACCTTCTGGAGAGCCAATACCTATTGTATATACTACAAAACCTTTGTCTGCCGCATTTTTCGCTTCAGTCTCGACGTCACCGATATGGTTCTCACCATCAGTAATCACAATTATTACCTTACCGTGCTCCGATTTGTTCTCTTCCTCTTCACTGCCTAACGATTCCGCACACATTTTTATTGCATCTGCAAGTGCTGTGCCTTGAACCGAGATGTACGAAGGATTGACTGTTGAAAGCATCATTTTCACTGCACCGTAGTCAACTGTCAATGGAGTCTGCAGAAAAGATTTTCCCGCAAAAATCACAAGTCCAATTCTGTCGTTGTGCATATTGTCCATCATCTTGTATATGGCTTGTTTTGCCCTTTCGAGACGAGACGGCTTGATGTCCTCAGCCATCATACTGTTTGAAATATCAAGAGCAATCATAATATCAACTCCCTTACGTTCAACAGTTTCCACCTGCGACCCGACCTGAGGATTGGCAATACCTACAATTATCAAGGCAAATGATAACAACAGCAGAATAAATTTGAAATATCTGATGAATTTTGATTCTCCGGCAATCAATTTGGCCACCACTGGATTATCTCCTATTGCCGACATCTTCCTCTTTCTGAAAATCTCGACAAAGACGAAAACAATAATCATTGCCAACAATCCAAGTAACCACCATAAGAACTCCGGACGCTCAAATCTAAATAATGTCATATCTTATTGATTTAACCTGATTTATGGAAATATTCTTAAAACAAATGTTCTCATCAGAAACACTAATGCAAGCAATCCGAGAGCTATTGCGGCAAACGGGAAGAATTCCTCGGTCTTCCTTTCAAATTCATAGACCTCTATTCTCGATTTCTCCATTTTGTCAATTTCATTATAAATCTTATCCAAGGAGCTGTTGTCGGTTGCCCTGAAATACTGTGCACCTGTCATATTTGCTATCTGTTTCAGCATATCTTCGTCAATATTGACTTCAACCTGCTGATATCTCTTGTTTCCAAAGAAATCCTGAACGGGATAAGGAGCAGTTCCGTTGGTGCCGACACCGATAGTATATACTCTCAGTCCGAACATCTTGGCAATCTCGGCTGCTGAGATAGGATCGATTGAACCTGTATTGTTCACACCATCTGTCAGAAGAATGATGACCTTGCTGATGGCATCGCTGTCCTTGAGTCTGGAAATTGCAATCGACAATCCGTCGCCAATGGCAGTTCCATCTTCAATTATGCCTGTTTTTATTTCTGACATTAACTGGTTAAGTACCTTGTGGTCGGTAGTCATAGGACATTGAGTGTAGGATTCACTTGCAAATACGACAAGTCCGATCCTGTCGTTGGGACGTCCGTCAACAAATTTGGCACCTACTTTCTTGGCTGCTTCAAGTCTGTTGGGCTTGAAATCCTCTGCAAGCATACTGCCCGAGACGTCCATAGTCATCACAATATCAATACCTTCCACATTGGTTGTGCTGTTCTT
Source organism: Bacteroidales bacterium (assembly GCA_017538085.1). Classification (GTDB taxonomy): domain Bacteria; phylum Bacteroidota; class Bacteroidia; order Bacteroidales; family BM520; genus RGIG7150. The sequence goes on from JAFYJP010000045.1 coordinate 13,901, forward strand.
CTCACTTGACTGAGGACGGGCCAATGCAACTATCAGCAGTGCCAATGCAACCATCTCAAGTCCAAAAAGAACATGTACCAATATCTCTTTGAAACTTGTCTTTGATTTCTTTGCAAAATCAAATGACGAAATCTGTATTGTAGGATACAGTTTCCTGTATTTCCACACATATAGTGCTATCAATATAGGAATTATCAACAGCAGAAACAACAGAGGTTTGTTGGCAAATTCCAAATCACTGAACATTTTTGCCTCCTTCCGTAGTTTCCGTTGACTTTCGCTGCTCTTCAGCAGTTTTCATTTCTTCCTGTTTTTTCAATTCCATAAAATATTTGTATGAACTGTTTACAAAGTCATACGCCTTTTCCAAAGTCTTGCCATGTTCTTCAGCCTCCGGCTGGTGCTTGGCAAATTTCACAAGATCCGACAACTCAAATAATTGCTTTGCGCTGTCAATATCTTCCTGTTTGCATTTGCCGGTTCTATGAAGTTCCCTGAAAATATCATCAGTCACCATTTCCACAGCTTCAAAGCCGAACAGGCCGGAAATATATTCCCTTAATATTGATGTAATCCTGAAATAATATTCCTTAACCTCTCCAGATTGCCATAACTTCTCCTTTTCGAGAGCATACAGCGCATCCAGGGCAGCTCTATGAGGCGGTATCACCACCTTCGGACGAGTGATACTTCCATATTTTTTCTTCCTGTTTTTCAAATACCTGATAAGGAAGAAAATCCCCGTTACAATCGCTGCAATTATCAAAGTCCATTCAACATACGGTATGACTTCGGAGAACTTCACCGGCACATCCGCAATAGGTTTGATGAACTTAATATCAGCGGTAGTGTCAATATCAACAGTATGGACTTCATAAAGAAAAGCTTCAGTTTCTATTATTTTCTCTGTGCCATCTGAAAATTTCACTTTGAATTCAAATGGGGGTATAGCGTAATAGCCTGAATCGAAGGAAGTTATGGTGATATCCTCGACATATTTGCTCACACCGTCAGACGTTGTGGTATCTATCGGAGATTTCTTAAGTATTTCGATTTCTCTAACTATTGTGTCGCCAATAAACGGCCATTCAACTTTGGCATCCTCAGGAGCAGTCACTGACATACGAAAGACACTCTGTTCACCGATTCTTATAACCGGCTTGTCAAGTTCACCTTTCGCATCGGCAACCTGTGAGACCAGGTTGAAAGACAGCAGAATTACGGCAACTGAAATAAAAAGTCTTTTTATCATGACTTACAATCTGTTTTCACGCATTTTAAACAATCTGATCAGACTTTTGACATAATCGCCGCCCGTTTCCAGCTCAACATAGTCTGTTCCGCACTTTCTGAACAATTTCTCAAGATCGGAATTATGCTTCTTCCACCATGTTGAATATGCCCGCATGACAGACCTGTTGGATGTGTCCATCCACATGGTTCTGCCCGATTCCTTGTCATACACACGTATCATCCCAACATTCGGAAAGTCAGCCTCCCGTTGGTCAACGATACGCATAGCCACTATGTCATGTTTATATCTTGCAATTTTCAGAGCATTCTCAAAATCGGAGGTCACGAAATCAGAAAACAGGAAAGCAGTAACTCTCTTTTTCATCGAGTTGGTCAGGAAACGCAAAGCCTCAGCCACATCAGTCTTTTGGCTTGTCGGGTGAAAGTCAATTAGTTCCCTGATTATTCTCAGTATATGGCTCGAGCCTTTCTGAGGCGGTATGAACTTTTCCACTTTATCGGAGAAAAAAATCACACCAACCTTATCATTATTGCTGATAGCTGAGAAAGCGAGCACCGCTGACACTTCCGTGATGACATCTTCCTTGAGACAAGATTTGGTGCCAAATTCATTGGAGCCACTGACATCAATGAGCAGCATAACCGTCAGTTCACGTTCTTCCTCAAAAATTTTCACAAAAGGACGGTTATAACGTGCTGTCACGTTCCAGTCAATGTTTCTCACATCATCACCGACCTGATATTCACGGACTTCACTGAAAGCCATACCAATGCCTTTGAAAGCACTGTGATATTGTCCGGCGAAGATATGTTGTGAAAGGCCGCGACTCTTAATCTCGATCTTTCTTACTTTCTTCAGAATGTCGGAAGTTTCCATGTCAATGAATTTTACGGAACCTCAACCTTATTGAGAATTTCATTAATCACATCATCGGATTTGATATTCTCAGCTTCCGCCTCGTATGTCAGACCGATACGGTGACGCAGCACATCATGTGCTATGGCGCGGACATCTTCAGGGATGACATAGCTTCTGCATCTCATGAAAGCGTATGCCTTGGCAGCAAGTGCCAAACCTATTGAGGCACGTGGTGAAGCACCAAAACCAATCATAGACTTGAAATTCGGAAGGCCATATTGTTCAGGTTCACGAGAAGCGAAAACAATATTTGTGATATAAGTTTCAATCTTTTCATCAAGATAAACAGACCTGACAAGTTCCTTAAGTTCTATGATGTCACCCGGTTTTAATATTTTAGAACATTTTGCATAACTGTTCAAAATATTTGCGCGAATTATCAGTTTTTCCTCCTCCTTGGTGGGATATCCAACGATAACCTTAAGCAGAAAACGGTCAACCTGTGCCTCAGGCAACGGATATGTGCCCTCCTGCTCTATAGGATTCTGAGTTGCAAGTACCAGAAATGGTTCATCGAGTTTGTAGGTGTTAGTGCCTATAGTCACTTGGCGTTCCTGCATGGTTTCAAGTAGAGCACTCTGCACCTTTGCCGGAGCACGGTTGATTTCATCGGCAAGAATGAAGTTTGCGAAAATAGGTCCTTTGCGGACTTCAAATGACTCATTCTTTGGACTGTAAATCATAGTACCGATAAGGTCGGCCGGAAGAAGGTCCGGAGTGAACTGTATTCTGCTGAAAGACGCATCTATGGTGTCAGCAAGTGACTTGATGGCAAGAGTTTTTGCCAGACCCGGAACACCTTCGAGCAGAATATGACCGTCGGCCAACAGACCTATCATCAGACGTTCTATCATCTGTCGCTGACCGATTATTACCTTACTCATTTCAATCATCACAGAATTGACCAATGCACTCTTTTCTGCAATTAATCCATTAAGTTCTCTAATGTTTTCGTTCATGATATTATATGAAATATTTTTCAGTTTGCAAAGATAGAGCAAGAAAAAATTAACTATTTATAAAAAGCGTTAAACATTGTTAATAATCTGAATATCAATGTTTTAGATAACAAATTAGAATTTTTGTAAATTTAAATTAAAATTGAACCTTTTATTAAAAAAAATTGTTGTACATTTGTATTTTCAAGAAATATATTATTTGGAATCATTAGAAATATAAAAATAGCTTATGAAAAACAGAAAGTTACACTTAAAACCATTGGCAATTACAGCTGTAATTGCATTGTTTCTTTCATCGACTGCATTCATTGTAGGCAACGCAAGAAACACATTTGGTAACAAATCCGTCAACAACACGAAGGCGGAGAATGAGTATTTGGCTTCACTAAGAGTAAACCCTGCTACGGGCACCATAGATGCTGCCGATTATCAGAGGGCTCTGAAGGAGGCAAGAAGACTCGGCAAAGAGTCATCGCTGAAAGGCGCGGCTGCTGATTTGACATGGGAGTCATGTGGTCCGGACGATCTCGCAGGCAGAATGAGATCCATCGTTACCTATAAGGGGTACTGGTATGCAGGCAGCCCTGACGGCGGCATTTGGAGAACCCCGTTCAGCGCCTCATCTTCCAACAATTTTGTATGGTCAAAGATCGAAACTGATGTTTACAACGTCAGTTGCATGTATGTTGACGGCAATACTCTTTACGTTGGAACAGGTGAAGACTTCAATTCAGAAGAATTCAATCTTCTTCCGGGATTTAAGGGTACAGGACTCTACAAAACCACCGATGGCACAACATTCACATTAGTTGATGGCACTGACGGATGGTTCTACATCAGCAAAATTGCTGTTATGGGTTCCACTGTCTATGTAGCAACCTCCGACGGCCTCATGAAATCAACAGACGGTTCGACATGGACAACTGTCATGGAAGGCAACTGCAAAGATGTAACAGCATCAAGCAGCAGAGTTCTTGCTTATGTTGACGGCAGTGCTTACCTCTCAACTGATGGCACCAATTTTACAAACCTCTCCACCGATGAACATAACAAACTCCCTTCCGGCACAAACGTGGGAAGAATCACTTTCGCAATCGCTCCATCTGACAACAACATCATTTATGCTACTGCAATATATGGAGTTGACTTTGTAGAGACCAAGACATACAACGAATATGGCACTCTGTACAACATCTACCGTTCCGAAGATGGCGGCAACACATGGCACATCATCGGTTCAGGCGACGGATGGACAATGTTCTACATTTTTAACGGTAACGGTCTGTACGCAACAGCAATGACTGTTGACCCGACAAATCCTGACAGAGTATTCATTGGTGGCATGGACCTTTGGGAAGGCATCAAAGTTCCAGGCAACAACATATTCCAATGGACTCAGAGAACTTCAGCTGAAAATTCCACATCTCAGGCTTACGTTCCTCAGAACCATTTCCAATACATGTTCGTTCCTTCTATTGTCGGATATGGTGAAACTATAGTTATCGCTTGTGAAAACGGTATTTACCTCTCTTACAGACTCGGTGCTATTTCAAGAAGTACCTCCTGCAATATCAACCTCATCACCAGCCAGTTCTACACTGTCGCTGCTGACTATGCAGGAGCAGCAATGGGTGGCAGCCAGGGCAATGGTACCGTTGTTATCAACAAATCAAGCTTCACCGGCAAATCCGGTAGCAACTACCATATTTTACTCGGAGAACTCACTGGTAATGATTATACCTTTAATAATATAGGCGGATATTGCCATTATTCTCTGATTTATCCGAATGCAAAATACATATCCATCAATGGAAACATCGATCTTAAGGACGAATCACAAACCGCATACGCAGATTTCAGCGGTGTCCAGAGGCTCATCCTCTATCGTCACGATGGTCAGTATCCGCAAGATATCTCCTATTGGCAAAGTTCTGACTACTTCAAAGCAATAGAAGACAGTGCAGGTTACATCGCTCCATCTATCCTCTGGGAAGACTTTGATTGGGAGTACAACACAGATATGGTAACTTATTCAGATACCATTTATCATTATGCAGGCGATACAATATATGCCGCAAGTAACAATGCTAACTACCCTATCCCTTACGTACTTGACCAAGACCTCCCTACAGGTAGCGAAATCATGGTGGAAGACCATGTTTCATCAAGATTTTTCGTGGGTGTGAAGAACCTGATTTTCATGACAAAGTACGCTTCAAACTTCAATATCGACTTCAAGACAAGCAGTCCTTGGTGGATTGTATCAGCAAGAGACGTCAACGGTGTCACAGGCACTCCACAGTGTATGGCTGTATCTAAAGACTGCAACTATCTGTACGTTGGTACCCAAGAAGGCAGACTTTTCAAGATTTCAAATCTTGCGTACGCACA
>JAFYJP010000046.1 GCA_017538085.1 Bacteroidales bacterium
ACCGGTCCTTCGTTAATCCATATTCTGTCCCACATAGCTGACACATTATCGTATTCAGGTTCAAGTCTGTCACTTTCAAAAATAACTTCATTGCCGCTTGTACCATTGACGATAATGTTACCGTAACGGTAAATCCAAATGCCACTTCCTTTGTGGAGATATATGTGGGCGCCAGCATCAACAATGAGAGTCCCCAATGAATCCACAGCGGCATATCCGCCGATAATCACATACGGACGTTCAGCAGTCCAATGAGCGATTTCATTTTCATGTGCGATGATGTTGAGTTTCAAGCTGCCGACAGAATCCGTAGCGATTATGTAATTCGCATTTTGTCCCCATGCCAGCAGTTTGACGGTCTGTTCTTTACCATTGGTATTAAAGACAATATCATCTTCAACCACAAATGGATTGTTGATATCGTTAGGATTGATTCTAACTTTCGCGAACAGATAAATACTGTCACCGTAAGGAATTTCAACATTTGTGAAGTGAGTCCCTGACATCCCGTTTAGATTTATGCTGAACTGAGACGAAGAGCCGCCGGCCAGAGTAATCTCATTTATCAGCAAATCATCACCGTATGTGTTGTATATCTTCATTTCGCGGGTTGATGAACCGATAGTGGTAAACACAGTATCGAACATCACAGTATCAGTCGAAAAAGACAGACTGGCATTACCATCACCAATAGGTGTCTGCTCACATGACACCAGGCAACAACCCAGTAACACACTGAGTAGCAGGATAAATGATATGAAATATGACTTTCTGTCCATATTATTTGTTTTGTCTGCAAAGATAACGCATTTTAATGAAAAAAATTATTTTGACATTTTTGTTACATTACAAATAAAATTATGTAATTTTGCAGCCGGAAATTATTTAAGGATAATTGTTGGTTCCATAGCTCAGTTGGATTAGAGCAACAGCCTTCTAAGCTGTGGGTCGTGCGTTCGAGTCGCACTGGAATCACGCGAAATGGCTAATTATTTAAGAGAATTACTCAACCATTATTATAGGGTCTTTAACGAAAAGGATTTTATCGTTAATGACCCTATTTCCATTCCACATCTTTTCACAAAAAAGGAAGATATAGAAATCGCCGGATTTTTTGCGTCTGCCATCGCATGGGGCAACCGCAAGGCAATACTTAAAAGCTGTCATGAGCTGATGGACCGTATGGACAATTCCCCATACGATTTCATAATGAATTACGGCAATAAAGACATCGATTCCCTTAAAGGATTCTATTACAGGACTTTTCAGGAAACTGACGCTTACTGTTTTGCAGATGCGATTCAAAATATATACAAGAACCATGGTGGACTTGAAAAGATATTCACTGATGGCTATAACGAATCCCAATACGATAAGATAAAGAACGCTATAATCCATTTCAGGAAGATTTTTTTCGAGCACGAATATCCGCAACGTGTTTCAAAACATATCGCTGACCCATCAAAAGGTTCTGCATCAAAAAGGATAAACATGTTTCTTCGTTGGATGGTCCGCAACGACAACAATGGTGTTGATTTCGGAATCTGGAAAGGAATCAGTCCCTCGGACCTTGTCATCCCTCTTGACGTTCACGTAGGCAATGTCGGGCGCAAACTCGGACTTATCACGGCAAAAGCCAACAATTGGCAGGCAGCCATGGAACTTACAAATTATCTGAAAACACTCGACAAAAAAGATCCTGTCAAATATGACTTTGCTCTGTTCGGTATAGGAAATGCAGGCATTGAAATCGATTCACCCGAAATAAACCAATAGCCTATCATGCCGTTCTGCGAATATATGTTTGATGGCTCGTGTATCGTTGCATCCGTGCTACCTCCATCATCCACAGAGCCATATTTATCGGATGAAGACCTGATGTCACTTGAGAAATTTCACAAGAATTCAGTCAGAAATCAGTCAGCAACAGGACTTTATCTGTTGAGAAAGCATCTTTCCGAGATTCACCCTTCCTCATACAAAGAATATAAAATAAAACTTGGAGAGAGAGGTAAGCCTTACATTCCTGCTATACCCTATTTTCATTTCAGCATTTCACATGCCTCCGACCTTGTCGCATTCTGTTATGACTCCAAACCATGCGGGATAGACATTGAAACAACTAACAGATTCAAAATGAGATTGGTTCAGCATTTTTTCCATAAAAATGAAATCAAATATATTGAATCATTACCCGAATCTCTTAGGGATGAATATTTTACCCGCTTCTGGACCGCAAAAGAAGCGTATGTGAAAATGAGCGGTGAAGGCATTAGCGACACTTTCGATGATTTCTACTTTGATCCTGACAGCAATAAAATCTATTTCGGCAATAACATCACCTTAGCCTCCATTTCAGTTAAAAAGATTGAATTTGAGAATAAAATCTATTTTGTAAGCCGAACTGATTAAAAAAATAATGTATATTTGCAGATTGCATTAGAATTTACAATTTTTAATCACAAATAATATCTAAAATGAAGAAAAACTTACTTCGTGGTATTCTTACAGCCACATTGCTAACTGTTTCATTGGCTGCATTCTCAAATCCGGTTGATGTGAACAGTGCTAAAGAAATCGGCAAGAAGTTCCTGATTAACAGCGTAAAGGCTTTTGCCGGAAAAACAGATATCGAGTGCACTCTCGAATACACTCTGTTCAATGAAACTAACGAACCAGTTCTGTATGTCTTTAATGTTGACAATGGTTTCGTCATTGTTGCAGCGGAAGACAGAATAAGTCCTATCCTCGGTTATTCGTATGAAGGTAATTTTGATGCGAACAACATCAATGAAAATGCCGAATATTTACTCAATGACTACAAATGGACATTGGATTACATGCAAACAAACAACATTGAAGCCAGTGAAGAAGTCGCTGAACAATGGGCAATGGTCAAATCCAACGGCAGAGTCGTAGCCGAAAAGAACGAGAACACCGTTGATCCGCTTCTGACCACCACGTGGAATCAGGGCAAATGGTATAACTTTCTCTGCCCTGCTGATCCAGCCGGACCAAACGGACACGTTTATGCAGGTTGCGTTGCAACTGCAATGTCCCAAGTCATAAAATTCTGGAACTACCCTGCAATGGGACAAGGAACACATACCTATGTGCCAAGCGGTTATCAACCACAGACAGCCAATTTCGGTGAAACTTTCTACAACTACAGCATCATGCCTGATGCAGTCGATTCACTGACTCCATACGACCAGGCTTTTCAGGTCGCACAATTAATGTGGCATTGCGGTATTGGTGTTAATATGATGTATTCTCCTAGCGGCAGTGGAGCATACTCAAACGATGTTCCAGGGGTCTTAATCAATAATTTCCTTTACAATAGCACAGCCACATATCAATCACGTTACTACAACAACAACTGGGACAACCAACTTCGTGGCGAACTTGATTTGGGAAGACCTCTGTATTACAGCGGACAGGACGTTTACGGTGCCGGCGGACACGCTTTCGTCTGTGACGGATATGATGACAACAACATGTTCCATTTCAACCTTGGCTGGTCCGGTCTTGACAACGGCTGGTATCCAAGTAATGCTATCAACACCACACACGGTCCTTATTATTTCAACTCCGGCCAGGGAGCAATATTCAACTGCTATCCTAACCCTGCATACAACGGCAAGGCGATGGCACCGTCAAATTTCACGGTCACTCCTGCCGAAAATTTCGGATTCTCAGCAACTCTCACATGGACAAATCCATCATACACGATGAATGCCGATTCAATAACAGTCATGGACATTGTTATAGAAAGAGACAATGTTGTGATTGCAACATTTGAGAATGTGACTGCAAATCAGGAATTGAGTTACATTGATAACGGCATCGAAGCATTCGGAGCATACGCTTATTCAATCTATGCCGTTACCGATAGTGGTGATGGCCTTCCTGCCACCAAATCAGCATTCATAGGTCCAAACTGCGACATTACCATCGCAATGCACGATTCATACGGTGATGGATGGAATGGTGCATACATCGAAATCAGAAATGCTGCCGGCGGAACACTTGGAACCGCAACAATCCAAAGTGGTAATCAAAACACCGTAGTATTCCCGCTTCCATTAGGTACAACAAAGTTCTACTGGCATTCAGGCAACTGGGATAGCGAATGTTCATTCGAAATATATAATTCAGATAATGAAGTCATTTATGATTCCCAGGGCACTCCATACTCAGGATTGTTCCTGACTTACGAGAACCAGTGCTTTACTCCTATGAACGGAGATGCAAACGGTGATACATTCATTAATATTAACGATATAACTGCTATCATCGCTTATGTGCTCGAACAAAATCCTCAACCGTTTTGGTTTACTAATGCTGATTTCAATAGCGATGGATCAGTAAACGTTCTTGATGTCATTGATATTGTAAATTATATAATGTCACAAAAATAGTTTAGTTAATGTTTAAACATCTCCCTAAAATACAATTACTTACATTAGTTGTAACACTAATTTCAGCAACTTCTTTCGCTAATCCTGTCAGTCAGGAAAAGGCAAAAGAAGTTGCCTTGAAATTCATTCAGAACAACACTTCCCTCAAATCATCTGAGGCGACATTGGCATATACATTTGAAAGCCTGAACAACAATCCTTATCTTTTCATCTTTAATGTTGCAGATAAAGGATTTGTCGTGGTTTCCGCCGATGACCTTATCGGACCGATTGTAGGTTATTCAACAGAAGGCATCTTCAGTTCCGATAACATTTCCCCTGAATTTGCCTACTATATGAGCTGTTTTACGGAAAAGATTGAGTATCTGCGTTCAGTTAATGCAAAACCGAGCCAGAAGGCCGTTGACCAATGGAATCAAATCATGGCAACAGGCAGCCTAACTGCTGAAAAATTGACCACATTTGTTAACCCTTTGGTTAAAACCAAATGGAATCAAGGCTCATATTACAACAACCAATGTCCAAAGGATGCTCGTGGACCAAGCGGCCGCGTTTATGCCGGCTGTGTTGCCTGCGCAATGTCTCAGATAATGAAATACTGGAACTACCCTCCTGTTGGCACCGGTTCCCACAGTTACAACGCTTCATCCTACGGGACTCAGACGGCTAATTTCGGCGAAACATTCTATGATTTCAACGCCATGCCTCTTTCATTGTCCCGTACCAGCACATCCAAAGAGATTTTTGAAGTGTCCCAGCTTATGTACCATTGTGCAGTCAGCGTTAATATGGTCTTCGGTTACGATGGCAGCGGTGCCAATTCCGAAGATGTTCCATACGCATGGAAAAACTATTTTCAATTCAGCGATGGGACATCTATCGACCACATGATGATGTACTCATCCAGTGCATGGGCATCAAAACTAAGACAATCACTTGATGACGGGTATCCGCTTTACTATAGCGGTGCTTCCGAGGAAGGCGGCCATGCTTTCGTCTGTGACGGATACGATATTGCTGGAATGTTCCATTTCAACTGGGGATGGGGAGGTGCATTAGACGGATACTTCACCACCGATTCCACTTTCATGTTCCCACTCGGTCAGGCTGCAATCTTCAATGCAACACCTAAATATGGCAATAATCCTACAACGCCTTCGGATTTCACTCTGACTCCTGATGACAACTACGAATACTTGGACATTTCATGGGTTAACCCTACGAAGAATGTCATTGGCAGAAATCTTCCATCATCCGACCTGACGGTATATCTTCTTAGGAATCAAGATACCATTTACACCGCTGATGCAAGCATCGGCGACACCATGCAGTACACTGATTCAAAGATACCTTCATTCGGAAATTACACATACTCATTATTTGTGACATGTGACACTCTGCAAGGATTTGCAATTAAGGAAACTATTTTCTTCGGACCAAGCTGCAGCATAAAAGTTAAGATGATTGACAAATGGAATGACGGCTGGGGAGATGCAAAATTGTCCTTCCGCGATGAAAACGGAAATGAATTGGCAGAATCCACTCTTGGCAACGGTGAATCCCCTCTTACTCAAAGTTTGAAGGTCCCCGTTGAAAGAATAATCTGCTGGTGGGTGCCAAGCACCGATTCTTCAGGATATTACGACAAGGAATGCGGATTTACCATCTACGATAGCAATAACAATGTTCTGTACAACCGCGCGATTGACAATCCGCTCAGTAATACATCGTTCCTTGCCTTCGATTTCAATACTGATTGTTCTGTCTCAAATATTGATTATTTTGGCATCAGAAGTTTTACAAGTGAAGAGGTGGAGCTTTACCCTAATCCTGCTTCCGATGAAATAACAGTCAGCTCAAGTGAAACCATCAATTCGATTAACATTTACAGTATTATCGGACAGCAAGTATATACAGCATCGCCACACGACAACTCTTACACACTGTCTGTCAAAGATTTGTCTCCTGGCGTGTATATAACACAGATTAATACAGACAGCGGTTCGTGCACTAAAAAGTTAATCGTAAAATAAAAAAAAGACGCTTGCAAGCGTCTTTTTTTTATTTCATCATTGAACGAATTGCATCCCCCAATCGCTTGACTCCTTCTTCCGCCGTCTTCTCATCGGTGAAAGAGAAATTCATTCTGAAAGTGTTTCTGCCGCCGCCGTCACAGAAGAATGTATATCCTTGTACAAAAGCGACTTTCTCTTCCAATGCTCTGTAGAACAAATCGTCGGAATCGATATATTCAGGCATCGTTACAAGCAAAAACAAACCACCTTCAGGATGTGTCCACGTAACTCCTGCCGGGAAATATTTCTTGAAGCAGCGAATGATGTTATCGCGCTTTGACTTGTATTCGTCAACAATTCTACCAATGTTCTTGTCAAATAATCCTTTCTGCAAATAGTGTCCGGCAATTTTCTGAAGATATGCTGAAGTGCATAAATCAGATGTCTGTTTTGCCTGTACAAATTTCTCGAGAACATCTTTGTTGGCAATAATCCAGCCAAGGCGGAATCCAGGACAGAATGATTTCGAGAATGTCCCAAGTGTAATAACAATACCTTGATTATCAAGAGCATACAACATGGTTTGTGGCTCACCTTCGAAACGGATTTCGCGGTAAGGGCTGTCCTCAACGATATATATGCCGTATTTTTGTGCAACAGCAATGATTTCTTTTCTTCTCTGATTAGGCATTGTAATACCTGCAGGATTTTGGAAATCAGGAATTATATAAATGAATTTGGGCTTTTTGCCTATTTTGGCGAGTTCGAGAATCTTTTGTTCAAGAACATCAGGATTCATTCCCTGTTCGTCAGGTTCGATTCCAATGAATTTAGCACCGTAAATCTTGAATGAGTTCAATCCTCCAAGATAAGAAGGCAGTTCGCATATCACATAATCACCTTCATCGATAAAAATCTTACCTATAAGGTCAAGTGACTGTTGAGAGGCAGTTGTAATAACAAAGTTGTCACGAGTCACGTTGCATCCTTCCTTGATATACCTTTTTACGAGTTCGTCTCTCAGCAGGTTCTCACCTTCGGTGGTACCATACTGTAGTGCTGCGGCGCCTTCATTTTCAATGACTTCCTTGGCTATCTCCTTAATTTCATCGTAAGGGAAGGAGGTCGGTGATGGCAAGCCACCCGCAAATGAAATAATATCAGGCTGTTGTGTGAGTTTCAAACACTCACGGATTGCAGAACGTTTCATACGTTTTGCACACTCTGAAAATATTGAATTTGTATCAATCATAAACGCTGATTTATTTTGGTTATAATAATCCGCGAATTTACGACATTTATTTAATATAATCCAAAGTATAATCCGAAAATAAATATTTTGTCATAAATGTAAAAAAATCAAAAAAAAATATTATTTTCGCTTTTTATGAAAAGAAACATAAAATCTAATCAAATAAACTAACGTAATTAAAAAATTAAGACATGAACATTGAATGGGGTAAATTACCTTTCGGTTATTATAAGACCGAGTATAACGTAAGATGTTATTACAGAAATGGTGCATGGGGTGAAATTGAAATATCCTCCTCGGAGTATATTCCCATACACATGGCGGCTACCTGTCTTCATTACGGACAGGAGGCATTTGAAGGAATGAAGGCTTTTATGGGCAAAGACGGTAAAGTCAGATTGTTCCGCTGGGATGAAAACTGGAAACGTATCTGCAACTCAGCTAAGGGTGTCATGATGCCAACAGTTCCAAAAGAACTTTTCGAATCCATGGTAAAGAAAGCCATAAAGATGAATTCAAAGTTTGTCCCTCCTTACGGTTCAGGAGCTTCATTGTACATCCGCCCATTATTAATAGGTTCGGGTGCAAGAGTTGGTGTTCATCCAGCCGATGAATATCTGCTCGTTATCTTCGTAACACCTGTCGGCCCATACTTCAAGGAAGGATTCAAACCGGTAAAGGTGCAGATTGTAAGAGATTATGACAGGGCTGCTCCATTGGGAACCGGCCATATCAAAGTCGGCGGCAACTATGCGGCAGGTCTGATTGCAACAGAACGTGCTCACGATGAAGGTTATTCAACAGTTCTTTTCCTTGACGCAAAAGAGAAAAAATACATCGATGAAGCCGGTCCTGCCAACTTCTTCGGTATCAGAGGAAATTCATACATCACTCCTGACTCACACTCCGTATTGCCATCAATTACAAATATGAGTCTTAGGCAGATAGCTGCTGATTTGGGAATGAACGTTGAACGTCGCCACGTTCCAGTTGAAGAGCTATCAACTTTCGAGGAAGCAGGCGCATGCGGCACAGCAGCCGTAATATCCCCTATCAGCGAAATCGTTGACCGTGACACCAATACTCACTATGTATTCAGAAAAGACGGAAAAGTAGGACCTGTCTGCACGAAAATGTATGAAAGACTGCTCGCTATTCAAACAGGAGACTACCCTGACAATCATGGTTGGGTTGACTTAGTTGAAATCTAAAAAAAAAAATTTGCTCACTATGACGACAAAACTTAATCTTACAATTGAGCCGCAGAAAGGCATGGACTGCCTGACTTTCGGAATGACAATCGATGATGTGGTTAAAATCCTCGGCAATGCTACAATCCAGGATGACAATCAGGACGAGGACGGATTCAGTTACATAGAGCTCTCATACGATGATTATGACATGAGTCTGTTCTTCGAAGGGGACGGATCTCCATCTTATCTTAGCGATATTGAAATTGAGAATCCTGAAACTACAATTTTCGGCGTTAAAATATTCGAACTCAACAAAAAACAGGTCATTGACCTGATGAAAAAAAACGGATATGATGATGCAGATGTCAATTTGGATGAAGAACTTCAGGAAGAATGTGTCTCATACGATAACGAAATCATCGACTTCTACTTCGACAATGACAAACTTGTCTCAGTAAATTTCGGTGTCATACTCGGTCCTAACGGTGAAATTATAAAATAAGCGGAAAATCACTCCCTGCTAAACGGATGATATTTTTCAATAACATTACGCAGCATGTTGCGATCAATGTGAGTATATATCTCGGTAGTCATGATTGATTCATGGCCGAGCATTTCTTGAACAATACGTATGTCCGCACCATTTTGTATCAGATGTGTTGCAAACGAATGACGAAATGTGTGCGGACTTACTTTTTTGTCAACCCCTGCAATTGCAGTCTGTTCCTTAACAATAATGAAGATCATCTCACGGGTTAGTTTTGCCCCTCTGTTGTTCAGAAACACAATATCCTCATTTTCCTTTTTCGGCTTTATTTTATTACGGTCATGACTCAGATAAAATTTAATCTGTTTTATTGCAGGTGCTCCTATTGGAACAAGTCTTTCCTTACTGCCCTTTCCAAAAACCCTCACAAATCCGTCATCAAAATAAATATCTGAAAGTTTGAGATTTATCAATTCCGACACACGCAATCCACAACCATATAAGGTTTCGAGGATTGCACGGTTTCTATGACCGTTGGGCAATGACAAATCGACACTGTCCAAAATCTTCTCCACTTCCTCAACTGTCAGAACATTTGGCAAATGCTTCCCCAATTTTGGGAGTTCGATTACATCCATTGGGTTTTCCTTAACGACATCATCAAGCAATAGAAATCTGTAAAACGAACGCATCGAAGAAATGAATCTTGCTTGTGATTTCTTTGAAATATTGGTATCCAAGAGTTTACAAAGATAATCCAAAATAGTTTGCTGGTTTATATCTGTAATTGACTTGATACTGTCATTTTCATCAACAAACCTCATAAATTCCGAGACATCGCTCACATAGCCAAGAATGGTATTCTGTGACATGCCAAGTTCAACCTGAAGATATATCTTATAGGATTTGACGAACGATTCGAATTTCATATCAACAAAAAAACGGCTGATAACCGTTAAGTTATCAGCCTTAATAAGTACCCGGGGTGGGACTTGAACCCACACGGCTGCAATAGCCAAGGGATTTTAAGTCCCTCGTGTCTACCAATTCCACCACCTGGGCAACCTTGGTTTTTCAGGAGCGGAAGACGAGACTCGAACTCGCGACCCCGACCTTGGCAAGGTCGTGCTCTACCAACTGAGCTACTTCCGCTTAAAAGCGCTGCAAAAATACATCTTTTTTTCATTTTGCAATTAAAAAAAAATATTTTTTTAGCATTTAAAGTTTATTTTCAATATTTTTGCAAATCATTTTTAAATCACATACGCAAATAATAATTAATTAAAGTATAATTGATGAAAAAACCTTTTGATTCCCAAAAAAATTACGAGACTTCGATGAAGAGAATAGGTTATGTCCCACGCAAAGAAGCGACACAAGAAACCTATGACAGAATCGGCTTCATGTCAGGTCTCGAAGTACACCAGCAGCTGAAGACAAAACACAAACTTTTCTGTCACTGTCCTGCCGGTAAATTCAACGACAACGATCATATTGATTCGGAGGTTATCCGTCACATGCGTCCAACTCTTAGCGAGATGGGCGTATATGACCGCACAGCCTTGATGGAATTCAAAACACGCAAAACCATCCTATACCGCATCAACAACGATACAACCTGCACTTACGAAGTTGACGACACTCCTCCATTTCCAATTGACCGTGAAGCACTTGACATAGCCATAGAAATATCTCTCCTCGCAAAATTGAACATAGTAGGTGAAATACATATCACACGCAAACAATATCTCGACGGAAGTATTCCTACTGGTTTCCAAAGAACCGCCATTGTCGGTGTCGATGGTGTCATTCCTTTGAAAAACAAAGATGTACATCTTATCCAGCTCAGTATCGAAGAGGATGCCTGCCGTGAAATATCCGATGTCGGACATATCCGTATATATAAGACCGACCGTCTCGGAATGCCGCTTATCGAAACTGTCACATACCCTGAACTCAACAACCCTGACGAACTTAAGGAATGCTGTCAGTATATTCGTTTCCTCAACAGATCAACTGGGAAGGTAAGAACAGGAATCGGTGCAGGGCGTGAAGATGTCAACGTCAGTTGCAAAGGTGGCACTCGTATAGAGATAAAAGGTGTGGCACATACTCGTTTGATTCCGGAACTTTCTCATAATGAATGCTTCAGACAATGGGCATTGCTCGATATCCGCGATATTCTCAACAAGTCAATGAAAGCTGAAGCATGGAAGATTTCACATAAGAAACTGAATTTCTACGAATTTGATTTCACATACGCTCCTATAATTGCCGCAAAAGACAGAAAAGAAAAGCTCATCGCCGTCAACCTTCCCGGATTCAAAGGCATACTCTCACATTTCACACAGCCGGGACAATGTTTCATCAATGAAATATCAGACCGTCTGAAAGTTATAGCCTGCATTGAAAAACCAAATCTAATCACTTCCGAAGATCTTTATCCTCAGGAGAAACATGAGGTTATATCTAAAATTGCAGAATCCCTCAATGCTGACGAAAACGATGCTCAAATATTGTTCTGGGCTAAGGAAGATGATGTCGAGACCGCTCTCGAGACAATAGAGGAAAGATGCAAAATGGCTTTCGAAGGTGTACCGCCTGAAACCCGCAAATATCTGCTTGACGGAACAACCATTTTCGAAAGAGTTCTTCCTGGTGCTGACCGCATGTACCCTGATACAGACTCAGCTCCAATTTCTCTTGACAATGAATACCTCGAAAATATCAGCAAAAATCTGCCAGACAGCGATGTGCATGACCGTACTATTCAAATGCTGCAATGGGGCGTTCCAGATGACACCTTTACTTATATCCACAGAAATAACCTCTACCCTCTCGTAAGTAAAATCCATAATGATTTGAATTATGACCCTAAGTTCATCTGCTGTTTCCTCGGACAACGCCTGAAATTCGTCGAAGGTCACTACACATGCCCTGACACATTTGACTACAATCGCATCTACGACCTTCTCGCTTTCATAAAAGACCAAAAGATAGACAAGCAGTTCGCATACAAAATGCTTCCTATAGTTTACCAACACCCTCAGATGGATTTCGAATCGGTTCTGTCGGAACTGCATTTCAAGAAAAACTCGAAAGAGGCCATAATTTCAAATATTCCAATGTTTGTCAACAAGTTCAGCCAAATAGGCAGAACTCAATGTCCTGACGCCAAAGCAAACTGGATCATGGGAGAACTGAACAGCATGGCATTGGGTAATATCAGCATGGAAGAATTAAAAAATATTGTAAAGGAAAATTAATTATGGAAAACGATTTTTTTCAAGGATATAAAGGCAGAGCTTTAGAAGTTCTGAAAAAATATAACACCCGTGTCTGGGGACAGGCTGAAATAACGACCACCCGCGGTACTTTCAAGGGTACGGTGCTTCCTCGTGCTTGCAACGATGATGACAAACATATCGTCATCAAAATTGTGACAGGATATAATATAGGTATCGACATCGACACCATTACAGATATGAAGGAAACCGGCTACAATAAAGCCAATTACAAGATTCCAGAAAAAGAATTCCCTTACACACCCGGACTGCCGAAAGTAAAATTGCTCGGTACAGGCGGCACTATAGCATCACGACTCGATTATCGTACCGGTGCCGTTATTCCTGCATTCTCTCCCGGTGAACTGTATGGCTCGGTTCCAGAATTGGCTGAAATATGCAATCTTGAAACTGAAAAGATATTTGCAGTGTTCAGCGAAAACATGGGGCCTGAACAATACATAGCTCTTGCAAAGGCAATAGGCAAGGAAATCGAACGTGGCGTTGACGGTATCGTAATTGGCCACGGCACAGACACATTGCATCACACAAGCGCAGCCCTGACTTTCATGGTTCAAAATTCACCTATCCCAATAGTTCTGGTAGGCTCACAGCGTTCCAGCGACCGTCCGAGTTCCGATGCTGCACTTAATCTGATGCACGCAATGACTGCAGCAGGTCACGGTGACATCGCAGAAACCATGGTCTGCATGTTCGGTCCGACATCAGATGAATACGGACTTCTGCATAGGGGCACACGTGTAAGAAAGATGCACTCGTCTTACCGTTCAACCTTCAGAACTATCGGAGACACTCCTCTCGCAATGGTCACACGTAAAGGCGTGACACCAATCCACAAGGAGTACAACCATCGCCGCAGTGACCGAAACGTCACCATAAAGCCATATTTCTCAGATAAGGTCACAATGCTCTATTACTACCCAGGTATGAAACCGGACGTGCTTGACGCAATCATTGATGCCGGCTACAGAGGAATAGTCTTCGTAGGCACAGGTCTCGGCCATGTCAACAAGCTTATTTATCCTGCAATAGAACGTGCACACTCATTGGGCATACACATGTACATGACACTACAGACAATCTGGGGTTATGTCCAGATGTTCGTTTATGATACAGGTCGTGACATGATGGCCCGTGGAATAATCCCATGCGGCAACATGCTGCCGGAAGTTGCATACATCAAACTCGGATGGGTACTCGGACAAACCGATGATCCTGAGGAAGTCAAACGTTTGATGCTCACCCCTATCAATGATGAAATCACCGAGCGTGAGCCATATAACGGATATGTCGTTCTTCAGGGCGGTGTTCCGGAAGTTGATGAATTTCTTAAACAATGTCACAAATAAAAAAAAGGCGGTTTAAATCCGCCTTTTTTTATATCTCTTTCACATAGCTTCTGCGTCGAATGTATGGTTTTATTTCGTATGCATCCGCAAAAACAGTCTGAACCTTCGTATTCTCTTCAAGCTGAGGATTTGTAATCATCAATCGAGCACCAAGTTTATAGGCATTGGTTTGTAGCTGATTGAACATCAACGCATGAACACCTTTTCCCTGATATTCAGGAATTATTCCTATCATCAACGCTTCAATCGTATTAGTGCTCTTCATCCGTAAAGCTCTCAGAAGATGAATGAAACCAAATGGGAAAATACGACCTTTGGCCTTCTGAAGCGCCTTTGACATCTGTGGCATCGTAAGCACAAATCCCACTGTACGATTATCCTTGTCTTCGACAAAACTGACCAACTTCTTATTTATCAATGGGACATATTGTTTTACATACATATCTATCTGACGCTCCGACAAGGTGGTGAATTCATACAATTTGTTGTCCAAAAAAGCCTCATTGATGATTTTAAACATTTCGTGTCCTTTTTTCATTTTGTCCTTTCTTGTCTTTAAAGTAACAAGATGAACATTGAAACGTTTCTCAATCAAATCATTATAAGTACAGAACTGAGGTGGCACTTTTTCTGGAAACTTCATTATCGACTGCGTCCAGTCAACATCTTTTTTAAAGCCAAGCTTTTCAAGGTGTTCAGGATAATAAGCAAAATTGTATATGCATGTTATTGAAGGCAGCTTGTCAAAACCTTCGACCAGCATTCCTTCTTTGTCCATGTCAGAAAATCCAAGGGGTCCCTTGATGGAAACCATACCTTGTTTCTTCCCCCACTCTATCACTTTGTCAATCAGTGCAGACGAAACTTCCATATCATCAATGAAATCAATCCATCCGAAACGTACTATTTTTTCATTCCATTCAGCGTTAGCTTTTCTATTGATGATACCTGCAATTCTTCCTACAATTTCTTCACCTTTATATGCAAGGAAATAGACGGCATCGCAGAAATCAAATGCAGGATTTGACTTTTTCTGTAACGTGTTCATCTCATCGAACTGTAGTGCAGGGACATACAGAGGATCGTCCTTATATAATTTGTCGGGAAATTTAACAAATGCTTTAAGTTGTTTTTTTGTTTTTACTTCTACAATTGTAACAGACATA
>JAFYJP010000047.1 GCA_017538085.1 Bacteroidales bacterium
CGAGGCAAACAGTGCCGTATTGACTGGAACTATCGTTGACAACTACAACAACGAAATCACAGAAGTCGGGGTTATGTATGGAACCGCAGCAGATGCATTAACAAACACCTGTGTAGGAACATTGAAAAACGACCATATCAGTGCATCATTAACCAATCTTGAGCCTGGTAAGATTTATTATTATTATGCATACGCAACATCATCAGTTGGAACAGGTAAAGGAATAACCAAATGGTTCACAACAGGAAGCAGCATACCTACAGTAAAGATTATAGATCTTACAGACAACTGCACTCCTACAACCATTACTGTAAAAGGTAAGATTGAAGACTTCAACGGTGATGCAGTCAGATCATGGGGATTCGAATGCGTTTCAAAAGAAACCGGTATCACATACACTCTGACAAATCCGGCATACAACTACGATGACAACACATTCACAGGCACATTCACAGGTTTGGTTGCTTCTTCAAAATACGATTTAACTGCTTTTGCAGTCAACGGCAAAGGTAAAGCTGTGTCAAGCACTTTGACATACGCTACAACTTCATTCCTGTCAGATTTCATGAATAATTTCGTTTCAGCCAACGGAATGAAGGTAAGCAGCATAGAAGTCACCTCTGCCGTAATGAAAGAAATCGAAGGTTTAACACCAACAGCTGAGGACAACTATCCTGCAACCAACATGAGTTATGCTACAATCATGGGATTCATTTCAAAACTCAATGCTGCAACAGGCAGAGCATTCCGTCTTCCGACACTTGCTGAATGGCAAGCTCTTGCAGACGACGGTCATAGTTTCAGCGGCAGCAACAACATTGGCGATGTTGCATGGTATTTGGGCAACTGCGGTTCAGTACAACATGGCGGTCTGCTTAAAGCTAATGAAAAAGGTCTCTTTGACATGAGCGGCAATGTTTGGGAAATGACTGCAACAGCAGGTCCTGACAACAACAGCCACTACGTCTGCGGCGGCAGTTTCAGGTCAACTGAAGATCAATGCGTTGTAACCTCAAAGTTAGCTTATCCTGACGGTCAAGGTTCAGCTGAAATCGGTTTCCGCATTGTAGAATAATAACATACGCAATGATTTGCAAAATTATTTAATTTAAGATTATTCATATTCAAAGGCAGACTTTTGTGAAGTCTGCCTTTTGTTTTATACAAAATGAACAGCAATCTGAATCCATCATCCGACAACCTGTCGGCAAGCGACAAGAAATATGAAGTCGCGCTGCGTCCGCAGGATTTCAGCAGTTTCGCGGGACAGGAGGCTATCATAGCCAACCTCAAGGTGTTCTGTGCCGCAGCCAAACAACGCGGAGAACCGCTTGACCACGTGTTGCTGCACGGACCTCCGGGACTGGGCAAAACCACGTTATCAGCCATCATAGCCAATGAACTTGGTGTCAACATGAAAGCCACATCCGGACCGGTTCTCGACAAACCGGGCAATCTGGCGGGACTGCTTACCAACCTCGAACCACGTGATGTCCTCTTCATCGATGAGATACACCGTCTGTCCCCGATAACGGAAGAATATCTTTACTCCGCCATGGAAGACTATAAAATCGACATCATGATAGATTCAGGAGCCAACAGCCGCAGCATCCAGATAAGCCTCAACCCTTTCACCCTCGTTGGAGCGACAACACGTTCCGGACTGCTTACTGCGCCACTTAGGTCACGTTTCGGCATCACGTCACGACTCAACTACTATCCTGCAGCAACCCTGTCGAAAATTCTAAAACGCTCAGCTTCAATACTTAATACAGAAATTGAAGAGGAAGCGTCATACGAAATTGCACGCCGCAGTCGCGGGACACCGCGTATTGCAAACCTATTGCTCAGACGCGTCCGCGATTTCGCACAAGTTCAGGGCAACGGCATAATAGACCTCGACATAGCAAAGGTGGCTCTCGCCGCACTCAACGTCGATATCAACGGCCTTGATGAGATGGACAACAAGATTCTTTCCGCCGTAATCGAAAAATTCGGAGGCGGCCCGGTAGGTCTCACCACTATCGCCACAGCCGTATCAGAAGATGCCGGTACAATAGAAGAGGTATATGAACCATTCCTGATTCAGGAAGGCTATCTCATAAGGACTCCCCGCGGCAGACAAGCTACGGAACTGGCCTACAAACATCTTGGGAAAGAAATCTTCAACAGAACCGACGAAGGACTGCTATTCTAAGCTAAAAGATGTTCCAACAATATTTTAATTCCGATGCAAATCAGGATTATTCCGCCGACAACTTCGAACGGGAAATTGATTTTTCTGCCTAAAAATCTGCCGAGTAGCATCCCGACAAACGAAAACATATAGGTACATATCCATATTATTGCCGAAGATATGCCCACAGGTTGCTGTGAACAGGCGAAAGCCACTCCAACAGCAAGAGCATCGATGCTTGTTCCGACCGACAACGTTATCATATTCCAGAAAGCAAAAGGATTGAAAGACTTTTCTTCCTCGGCGGGCTTGAGACCGTCAATTATCATTCTGACACCGATAAAAGCAAGCAATCCGAAAGCAATCCAATGATCAATATCCTTTATAAGCTCTTCAAAATTGTGACCTAAAAACCAGCCGAATGCAAACAGGCCAGCCTGAAAAACCGCCATGAATAACGGAAATATCGCATAAAAGCGTTTTTGTAACTCCTTTTTGCCGATACCGGCAGCAAAACTTACCGAGAAACTGTCCATTGAAAGACCGACGGCAACCAAAACAATCTCAATGATTTCCATATAAGGATGAAAAAAGTAGCCCCACAAGGAATCGAACCTTGATTTAAAGTTTAGGAAACTTCCGTTCTATCCGTTGAACTATAGGGCCGAGAATTTTTTTGGAATGCAAAAATACAATTTATTTGGTTATCTTTGCCGAAAATTTACAACAATAAATAAGAAAAGCTCAAAAGATGAACTTCGTACAAGATTTACAATGGCGCGGCATGATACACGACATCATGCCAGGAACGGAGGAACAACTCAATAAAGAGATGACTACCGGATATTTAGGAATTGACCCGACAGCTGATTCACTGCACATCGGTCACCTGGTAGGAATCATGCTTCTCAAACACCTTCAGGAAGCAGGACATCGCCCAATAGTATTGGTCGGAGGTGCAACAGGTATGATAGGTGACCCTTCAGGAAAATCACAGGAACGCAACCTGCTTGATGAAGACTCACTGCGTCACAACCAGGAATGCATCAAGAAACAGGTCAGCAAATTTCTCAACTTTGATGACAAGTCAAATAACGGGGCTATAATGGTCAACAACTACGACTGGATGAAGGATTATTCATTTCTTTCATTCATCAGAGATATCGGAAAACACATTACGGTAAACTATATGATGACCAAGGATTCAGTAAAGAAACGCATTAACGGCGAAGGTCGCGAAGGCATGTCTTTTACTGAATTTGCATACCAACTGGTTCAGGGCAACGACTTTCTTCACCTGTTCAAGACGTACGGTTGCAAACTCCAGATGGGCGGAAGCGACCAATGGGGAAACATAACCACCGGTACCGAACTGATCAGAAGAACTTTGGGCCAAGAAGCTTTCGCACTGACATGTCCTCTCATAACAAAGGCCGACGGCGGAAAATTCGGCAAAACCGAATCAGGCAACGTCTGGCTTGACCCACAGCGCACATCACCATACAAGTTCTATCAGTTCTGGCTCAACACATCCGATGCCGATGCCGAAAAATATATCAAAATATTCACATTGTTCCCAAAAGAACATATTGAAGAACTCATAGCAAAACACAACGAAGCACCGCATCTGCGCCTGCTTCAAAAGGAACTCGCCAAAGACATCACCATCCGCGTCCATTCTCAAAAAGACTACGAAGATGCCATATCCGCTTCTGAAATTCTCTTCGGAAACAGCAACGCTGACAACCTCAGAAACATTCCTACCGACATGCTTCTCTCAGTATTTGAAGGTGTTCCACAGGCTGAAATCCAACGTTCAGAACTGCAGCAAGGTATCGGAGTGATTGACGCTCTTTCAGAAAAGACCGGCTTCTTCTCATCAAAGGGTGAAGTCAGACGCTCGTTGAAGGAAAATGCAATCTCCATCAACAAAGAGAAAGTTAACGACGAATATGTCCTCGGAGAGAAAGACCTTATCAACGATAGGATAATCCTTGCCCAAAAAGGCAAAAAGAACTATTATCTGATAATTGTGAAATAACAGAGACGGGGCTTATCCCGTCTTTATTTCCATTTAGCGCAACACTATCCCGATGGCGATTTTATTGTAGAGCTTGACGGTTCGGGTGAGATTTTTGTTGTATGTGAAACGTGTTTTTAGAGAAATCTTGACAGTCTTCATCATTGAACATGATATCTCATTGTCAATCTGAAACTTGAAATAATTGACCCATTCCTTGGAAAAGAATTTGCCTTCCCCAGGGAAAAAGAACTTGCCGTTATTCTTTACGGTAAGCACGCTGTTAATTTTCTTCCGGAGGTTATAGCTGAAATCAAGGCCTGTCATATTGTATATGAACTTTCCCTTCAGCACCCCGTTGATTTCATCCGTTTCCTTAGCGTCATATATCGCCTGGTTGAGAAACAGCACGCACTCGGCACTTGCAAGGTTCAAGGCAAAGGAACCTTTCATATATTTGTCGAAAGAATACTGCAGACCTAACGACCAGCTGATATTTCCAGGAGACATGAACGATGATTCGAGAAGCTTGTCCTCCTTTGTGTCGAAAATCTGTGACGTCATGGAAAGAGAAGTCTTGACTTCAAAACCATCAATGGAATATGAAAGAGCGTTTTCAACCTTCATTTCATCAGCTGACTTGCATATCTCTTTGTCATACATTTCACCGCCAAACTGGTATGAAGAACTGAAATCGTAAGTCATATTCTTCCATTTGCAGTCAGCGGAAAAACTTACAGCCACATCACCTGAATATTTCACGGGCGGCTTTATCGAATCGGCGAGATTATGCGAATAATTCTCATCAAAAGCGAAATCAACGGCGGAGTTAATGTTCCATTCGCTTTTTTGGACAGAATCATCCGTCTGCAATATGTCTTTTACAGAACTTCAATCTTCCCTGATAAAATTACAACTTACAAATACTGTCTTAATCTTGTAATACTTATTGTTGTGGCAGTCATTGAACATTTTCCTGATATTATTGTTGAAAAAATTGATATTGGAGTGCATCAGAACAAAAACGACGTAATCACAATCAGCATCAGGTAAAACCAATGGCTCGGTCCAATACACCAGGCTGTTCAATGTTTTCCGGACAGATTCAGGCTGTTCGGTAATTATACAGGGAATGCCAGGGCTAAGATTGGAAAAAGCCTCACGTTTGTCACCTGAACAACGATAGTTTCCATCCTCGTCCTTAGAGATATCGACATAATTACCTTTATTATCAAGCATAAAGGTTGTCGGGACTCCCATGTCGAGTAAAGTGTCATTTAGGATATCATGAATTACGGTATTATTCTCATCATCCTTGATATAAGCCAGATAATCAGCGTATGAGGAAAAATTCTTGAATGATTGCTTTTTACATTTTTCTACAGAGAGAATCTTGTTGGATAATATTGAATATCTTTTCCCTATCATAGAACATGAGTCTGACAAAAAAAACAGAACAGCAACTGCCATAATAACATAAACTTTCTTCATGGCTTTTAATTATTTATATTACACAAAAATAAATTTTTTTTACAAAAAAGAGGACATTGCAGGTGCAATGTCCTCCAAAAAAACACTACAAAGGAACATGTATGTAAACAGACTTTACATCCGAAGTAAGCATATATGTCTGTTTGGCGTCTATTCCTGTAACTGACGAAGATTTTATGCTGTCAATCAGTTCATCAGGGAAATCGACACCAGCACCAAAACAGACGCTGTTTCTATCAATCAAATGAGATGAAACTTCAGGTGAATCGAGTGATTCTATGTCATCTTTCAAAATGCTGATAATCAATTCTTCATCATAAACCTCAATAACAGCAGGGACAGAATCGCCATTTCCATAGCTTGTATAAGGATAAATCAGCACTGAGCAAATTGGCCAACGATGAATACAATTCTTTCTCGGATTTCCAAGATTAAGCATTACTTTGTACTTGATCTTAGGGTGATCCGACGAGGCAGAAAGTGACTCAACAGGATTCAAACTGCCGGTAGTATTTGCGAATGTCAGGTTTGGTGCGATAAGACATACTGCAAAAAATAACAACAATTTTTTCATGATGAAATGTACTGTTTTAGGATATTAATAAGGGATATGAATATAAACCGCTGTTTTATCGGAAGTTACAATATAGGTTTCATTACCGTCAATACCATATACAGCCTTGCTGCCCATCTTTCTTATCACTTCATCAGGAAATTCAACACTGCTGCCGAAACGAACTGATTTGACATTGATAAGATGCTTGTTAACTTCACTTGCGTTCAAATCGTAGATATCATCCTTGAGAATTCTGATAATGATTTCATCGCTATAACCTTCAATCGTACCGGGAAGCACATGTCCGCCATTGCCGCCAGGGGAAGTCACGCTGGTTTCGGTTGAAACAGAAAATTTGCACACTGGCCACCAACCGGCGCATTTCACGGCTGGGTTACCCAACTGGAGGGTGATTGAGACTTTAAACTTTGGTGCTACCACCTGCACATCGTTAGGGGCAGCAATTTCCATCTGTGAAGACTCTGCCACACAAACATTTGTCTGATCATTGACTGCAAAACAAGCACCAGCAATTAATATAGCTGCCGCCAACATAAATAATTTTTTCATAATATCTAATATTTTTAATTGTGCCTACTCTTTAATGGATTTTCAGCTATCTCCTTCTTGAATTCTTCAACTCGGATCCGAAGAGTTTTCATTTATATATGTCAGAAACACCTGTTTTGTTACCACTTTTTTGGTGATTTATTTTGTTGATATTTATATAAACCTGAAAAACAATGATTTACAACAGAAAATTATTTTGATAATTTTTTGTACCTTTGTAAACTTTTTTAGAAAAAAGAAAAATATAAATATCATGAAATTAAAAAGATTTTTACCATTCGTTTTATTGGTTCTGCTTTTCTCAGGCTGCCAGAACAACAAAGTCTATTACGAAGACAATTTTAAATTTGAAAATGACATCTGGCCTCGTTTCAATCATGTGACTTTCGATGTTCCTATCAACGACGCGAACAAACACTATGACCTTTTACTCACAACATACTATGATATAAACATTGATTTCGATGAACTGCCAATTCAAGTTAATACCGTGACTGAAGATGGCGAGAAACGGTTCAGTGAATTTCACATCAAACTGAAAGACAGTCAGGGAGCTCACAAAGGCACACTCAACGATAAAAGGGATTGTATGGAAATACAGCATGTAATAAGGAGAGACTTTACAGTTGGCAAGCCAGGCAAACTCCATGTTGACATTGAATGTTTTTATCCAAAATACAATATTCCATACATCAAAGAAGTCAAGCTGCAATTGGTTAATGCAGAATCTTCAGCAAAATAGCATGACAAACAACATTCAGTCATTAGTTGACAAATATTACCCTGAAGGGACATTGGCACGGGAAAAATATATTCCTCATGTACAAGCTGTTACAGATGCTGTGGCCAAAATCATACAACATAATCCCGACCTGAAAGTTGACAGACAACTGGCTCTTAACGGTGCATATCTGCATGATATCGGCATCTGCATGACCAATGTCGAATCACTCGGATGTTATGGGACAGCCCCATACATTCAGCATGGCGTTCTTGGAAGAGATATCCTGATAAAGGAAGGTTTCGGGCAATATGCAATGATATGCGAGAGGCATGTAGGAACAGGGCTTAGCAAGGATTTTGCCGATGCGCACAATTTTCCTGAACCGCACAGGGATATGAAACCGGAAACCATCGAGGAAATACTCGTATGCTATGCCGATTCTTTTTTCTCAAAATCAAGCGATGACCTCACAAAGCCGGAGCCTTTGGAACTCATACGCTCAAAAATTGCAAAACACGGTGAAGAAGGGATGACAACTTTTGACAATTGGTGTAAACAATTCGGCACTGACTACCTTTATTAATAAAACGATGAAAAGAATAGCAGTATTAGGTTCAACAGGTTCCATAGGGACACAGACATTAGACATCGTCCGCAGACATCCGGACATGTTCTGTATTGAGGTGCTTGTTGCAGGTTCAAACTCGGAACTTCTTATAAAACAGGCTCTTGAATTCAATCCCAATACGGTGGTTATTGCCGACAGCTCCAAATACAAGGAAGTTGCTGACGCCTTGCAGTCCAAAGATATAAAGGTGTTTTCAGGGCAAGAATCGGTCAACCACATCAACGATGCCGCCGACTACGATTTGATGGTTCAGGCCATTGTAGGTTTTTCAGGATTCGAGCCCACATACAGGACAATACTTGCGAAGAAGCCAATTGCCCTTGCCAACAAGGAGAGCCTCGTGGTTGGCGGAAGGATGATAATGCAGCTTGCAGCCGACAATCATGTGCCCATCCTGCCAGTCGATTCGGAACATTCAGCCATATTCCAATGCCTTCAGGGTGAGCATTACAACAAGATTTCCCGCATACTGCTCACAGCTTCAGGCGGACCTTTCAGAGGTAAAAATCCCGATTTCATGGAAACCGTCACCCCTGAAATGGCACTGAAACATCCCACCTGGAAAATGGGCAACAAGATAACCATCGACTCTGCCACATTGATGAACAAAGGTTTCGAAATCATTGAAGCCGTACTGCTGTTCAACGTTGATGTCCAACAAGTTGAACCTGTCATAAATCCACAGTCGGTCATCCATTCCATGGTAGAGTTCGAAGACGGCTCCATCAAGGCCCAAATGGGATATCCGACAATGACCATTCCTATCCAGTATGCCATGACCTATCCGCTGAGATATCCCACACTGTTAAAAAAGTTCGACTTCGCCGATTACCCTGCCCTCAGCTTCGAAAAAATTGACACCGACACATTCCGGTGTGTCAACCTTGCAAAAGAAGCAATAAACATCGGCGGCAGCATGACGGCAGTTCTCAACGCTGCAAATGAAGTCGCAGTATATGCTTTCCTCAACAGGAAAATCCGGTTTACTGACATACCGAGAATCATAGCAAAAGCCATGAACGAACACAATACCATTTCAAATCCGACGTTTGAAGATTTAATCAGTGTTGATGCACAGACAAGAGAAAAATATTCAATAAAGTAAAGAAAAACCATGACTGTACTAATCAAAATAATACAACTCATCCTGTCATTGTCACTTCTCGTGATTGTTCACGAGTTTGGACATTTCATAACGGCAAGGATTTTCAAGACACGTGTGACAAAATTCTACATTTTCTTTGACCCCAAGTTTTCATTGTTCAAATGCAAAAGGTTTAACGGAAAGTGGCATTTCAAATTTTTCGGCAAAACCTTAAAAGACATGGAACTTGTTACAGATGGGAACGGGGAACCTGTACTTGATGCAAAGGGCAACAAACAGTATCAGCCTATAAACACCAGCAAATTACCTGATGATGACTGGCGCAAATATCCTGACAATACTGAATTCGGCATTGGTTGGATTCCTTTCGGCGGTTATTGTGCAATATGCGGCATGGTCGATGAAACTCATTCCGCTGCATCACTTGCCTCGGAGCCTCAGCCATACGAGTTCAGGTCGAAGAAAAGATGGCAGCGTCTGATAATCATCCTCGCAGGTGTTATCATGAATGTCATAACTGCCATGGCAATATACATCGGATTACTCTCACACTATGGAGAAGCCTATCTGCCAAATTCAAGTGTAAAATATGGTATTGCTGTCGATTCCGTGGGTTATGAAATGGGTTTGCGCAATGGCGACTACATATTGAGCGTTGACAATGAGGAAGTTGAAGACTTCTATGCTATTCCGAGCAAAATACTCATCGACCAGGCCAAAACAATACAGGTTCTCAGGGACGGTCAGCAACTTGATATAGAAGTTTCAGAAGAATCACTCGCAAAGCTGATGAAAGCCACAAGCTTATCTTTCATCGCACCAAGAATCCCGTTTGTAGTAGGCGGATTTTCAGATGATTCTCCTGCCAAAAACGCCGGAATTGCAGTCGATGACCAAGTGATCTCTGTTGACGGACAGACGTCTGAATATTTCGACCAGTTTAAAGAAATAATAACCAACAGCAAAGGTCAGACGGTTAACATTGTAATTGTAAGAGACTCTGACACTCTAAGCTATCCCGTTCAGGTTTCCGACGATGGACTTGTCGGTGTATATGCAAACACCACCAACATTTTCGAAATCAAACAGAAGGACTACTCTTTTGCACAAG